>NZ_JBOHKS010000234.1:0-9888 GCF_050729195.1 Hypericibacter sp. | reverse complement strand
CCGGCGACGGTGACGCGATGGGCTGGCCGCGTTCCGGGCGCCGCGGCATGGGCAAAGCCAAGCCGCGCTCGATCCGGTGATCAATAACCGCGTCGAGGGCGCCTCTGGCGCGGCGAATGGCGTCGGCTCGGTTGCGGCCGAACGTGATCATGTCCGGGACGTCCGGACAGGTGACGAGGACCGTGTTGTTGTCGTCGGGCGCCAGGACCAGAGGGAAGCGGTAGCCGGATCTGCTGGCCCGCTTACTGGCTATTGGGGGCATGGGGTTGATCCTCCCTGGGTTTTTGACTGGGCGGGAAATCGTTGCGGCTGTTCCCCTTGCGCCTATTGGCGCTGGCGTCCTTATAGCGGCCGATCGGACGCACCAGCTCGAGGACTACCTGACGGACATCATAAACGGTTCGCCTCCACCAAGGACAACAGCAAAGGCCGTCCTAAGGGGTGGAGTGCCAAGGGCGCGGCCGGGGCCAGGCGCCAAAGCCGGATGACCAGCTTCGCTTGGCGTCCGAAGCCTTAGCTCTGTCAGGAGCCCTGGGCAGACTGATTAATAATCACCGAAATCAAACGAACCTGACGGCAGCAATCCAGCCAGTTTATTTTCATCCCGACCAGAATCAGAAATCAAAACTCTCTGTTTCGATCGCCACGCGCCGCAATGCTACCCCGCACGCTACCCGAACGCGCAGATCTCGCTCTCGCCGAATGGATGCGATGACGCAAGCTGCTGAATTGTTAGGGAGAGTGTGGCGCGCCCGGAGAGACTCGAACTCCCAACCCCCAGATTCGTAGTCTGGTGCTCTATCCAATTGAGCTACGGGCGCATCACTTTTGTCGCGCATCGGTACCAAGGCACCCTGCGACAGGCGGCGGAACCTACACGAAAGCCCGAGGCACTGGCAAGAGCAGTAGCCAAGCGGCAAAAAGGGCTGAATTCTTCGCAAGCTAGCGGGAAAACCCGCTTGTGGCGCTGGTAGGGCTTCGTTATGATTCTCGGGCCAGAATGGGGGAACGTGGGGAAGCGGCTTTTGCATGCGGACTGGCGCCTGCCGGTCGGCGATTCCCCACCGTGATTGCAGGGTCGAGCCATCGCATGAGCATGAAGCCAATTCGCGCAGCCATCGCAGGCGCCGTACTCGTCCTGTCGGCATGTACCAATACTGGCCAACCGGCTTCTTCGGCAGGCGCTTCCGCGTCGAGCCCCAGCACTTCGACCCAGACGGCTTCAACCTCGCCCCCGGCGACGTCGACGGGGACTACCGCTACCAACAGTCCCCTGCAGCTGAACAGTGGCAATTTCCAGCCCGAAGGCGTGACGCCGGGACAGCCGACCGGGACGCTCGTCGGCAAGAAGGTCGAGGATCTGCGCGCGGATCTGACGCGCCTCCAGGCCTCCGTCGCCGACGAGAACAAGCAGCTGCAGCAGCTGCGCGCCCAGTCCGTCACCACCGCGAGCAACTATCACAACACCGTCGCCGCGATCCAGGCGAAGCTGCAGGTCGGCACCACCAAGGGCAACCCGATCCTGGTCGCCCAATGGAACCAGGCCCAGACCCAGCTCGAGGCGGTCAATACCGATCTCGGCCGCATGAACTCGCTGGCCAACGACGTCGCGAGCAATGCGGCACTGTCGAGCTATCTGCTCGAGGCCTCGCGCGCCGCCTTCGGCATCTCGGGCGCGGTCGACGAGGACCACCGCCAGCTCTCGATCCTCGAGGACGAGACCAACCGCACCACGGTGCTGATCGACCGCCTCCTGACCGAGCTCACCGAGGACATCTCGCGCCAGACCAACTATCTCGGCGCCGAGCGCTCGAACCTCAACACCCTGGCGCTCGCGGTCAACAATGGCGAGCTCTATGGTGAGAGCTTCGCCGCGCGCAACTACGCGCCGGCGATGGCGCCGCCGCTGCCGCCGGGCTCGGGCATCGCCACCGGCCGTCCGCTGGTGGTGATCCGCTTCGACCGCGACAATCCGGATTACGAGCAGGCGCTGTTCGCCGCCGTCAGCGCCGCCCTCGATCGCCGCCCCAATGCGGGCTTCGATCTGGTCGCGGTGGCGCCCTCGGCCGGCACGGCAGCGCAGGTGTCGCTCAACAGCAGCAATGCGCGCCGTAGCGCCGATAAGGTGCTGCGCTCGTTGACCTCGATGGGCCTGTCGCCGGACCGCGTGAGCCTGTCGACCATGACGAGTCCGAACGCGCAGACCAACGAAGTCCAGCTTTACGTCCGATAGACCTCTACACTCACCTCATAACCCGACGACGAAACCGGCGCCCTCCAGGCGCCGGTTTCTTTTTGGGCGCCCCGCCCCGGGGCCTTGGAAGCCCCGCCCCCGGACCTAGTCTCGATGAAGGGCGTCCCGCTGAAAGGCGCCCGGTAGGAGGGACAGATGCGGGTTCTCCTTGCGGCTTTGGCGCTCGGCTGGGCTCTGTCGGCGCCGCTCGCAGCCCGGGCCGGCGACGAAAGCCTGGCACCGGCCGATGCCAGCGCCATCCATCAGGTGATCGAAAACCAGATCGACGCGTTCCGGCATGACGATGGCGCCACCGCCTTCGGTTTCGCCTCGCCCTCGATCCAGCAGAAGTTCGGCGACCCGGGCAACTTCATGGCCATGGTCAAGACCGGCTATCCGCAGGTCTACCGGCCGAAATCGGTCGAGTTCGAGGAGCTGTCGGTCGAGGATGTCGGACCGGTCCAGAATGTGCGGGTGGTCGGCCCGGACGGCGTCCCGGTTTTGATGATCTATCTCATGCAGAAGCAGCCTGACGGCTCCTGGCGGATCAACGGCGTCTATATGACCCAGGCGCCCGACCAGAGCGTCTGAGCGCCCGCGCACGCCCTTGACGGCACCCGGCCGGTGCTGGAGAAGTGCCGGCCATGAGCGCACCGCCGGACAAGAGTTTCCCGGTCACCTGGGAAGAGCTGCATCGCAACGCCAAGGCGCTGGCCTGGCGGCTGTCGGAAATGGGTCCCTTCACCGGGATCGCGGCCGTGACGCGCGGCGGACTGGTGCCGGCCGCGATCGTGGCGCGCGAGCTCGATATCCGGCTGATCGATACGGTCTGCATCATCAGCTATGACGAATTCAGCCAGGGCCAGCTCAAGGTGCTCAAGGGCGTCCCCGGCGACGGCCAGAACTGGCTGATCGTGGACGATCTGGTCGATACCGGCCGTACCGCCCGGGCGGTCCGCGAGATGCTGCCCAAGGCCCATTTCGCGACCATCTACGCCAAGCCCGCCGGTAAGCCGCTGGTCGACACCTATGTGACCGAGGTCAGCCAGGACACCTGGATCCTGTTCCCCTGGGACATCGAGCCGCAATTCATCCAGCCGATCGCCAAGCGCCGGAACGGGTGAGCGGCCAAGGGCTCGTTCCGCTGGCGACCGGCCGATCCGGTGTTGCGCTTCGTTTGAAAACTTGGGCGGGCCCGCCCGATTGAAAATTGGCGCGAATCACTCAAGCCGCGCCGGCGCCCGCGCACCCACCCTGCATCCCCCTTGCCCCGTCGCATCCGCATGCAAAACGGTCGCTGGTGTGCCGCTTGATCTCCGTCCCCTCCCTTCGCTTGACACCCGGTGATTCAGGGTGGCACCGTCCGATTCTCGATGGTTCCCCGACGGATGAATTCCAGGGGATCAAAAGGGAACACGGTGTGGACGACCCAATCGGGGCCAAAACCGTGGCTGCCCCCGCAACTGTAAGCGGCGAGCCTGTTGCCTTCACGACCACTGGGAAACCGGGAAGGTCCGGCGTCAGGCAGCGACCCGCGAGCCAGGAGACCTGCCATCGAGGGATTGGATTTCAACATCGGGGCGGGGTGCCCTGGAGGAAGCCATGACCATCATCCCGACGATTCTTTGGTGCAGATCCGCCCAGGCGACGCCGCTCCCGGTTCGATCCGGAGGCGAATCCCGTGGTCGCTGACGCCCGTTCCGCCCCTTCCGGCCCGACCGCCGGCAGCGCCGAGATTCCCGCAGCCGCTCTGTTCGATCTGCTGCTGGTGCTCGACACCCATCGCCAGGACGAGGACCGCCTCAACCTGCTGGATTGGGTGATGTCGCTGCCCGACGATCTCGACCCGGCCCGGGCGGCCCGCGCCGTCCTCGACTATCAGAGCGGATCTCCGGGGCCGACCTTGTCGGCGCCGCTGCATCAACTCCTCGATGTCGTCAGCCAGTTCTCCTTGAGCCGCCTCGCGCAGTTTGCCGGCGAGCGGCGCCGTTCCCGTTTCCATCATCATCCAGCTTTTGGGGAGTCCCTTACGTGAACACGACCCGTACCCACGCCGACGGCCGTACAGATGTTTCCGTCGCCAGCCGCGCCATGGCCGTCGCCTTCGCCGCCTTCCTCGGCGCCTTCCTGATTTTCGGCGTCGGCTTCTCGCATGTCAGCGCGTTCCACAATGCCGCCCATGACGTGCGGCACTCGAACGCGTTCCCCTGCCACTGATCCAGGCAGCCCCAAAAAGGGGCACATCCATGGAACTCCTTCGCAAACTGATCTTCGCCGCCGCCGCGGCGGGACTGATCGCCGGCGCGTTCGTGACCGTCGTGCATCAGGTCTCGACCGTGCCGGTGATCCTGAAGGCCGAAGTCTATGAGAAGGCGGCCGACGCCGCCGAAGCCACGGCCAGCACGACCACGACACCCACCACACCCACCGACGGCAGCTCGACCGCGGCCAGCGCGGCCGACAGCAGCATGGCGAACATGCCCGGCATGGAACATGAGGCGGGCGAATGGGAGCCGGCAGACGGCTTCCAGCGCAATGCCTTCACCGTGCTGGCGGATCTCCTGACCGGCGTCGGCTTCGCGCTGCTGCTGGTCTCGGCCTTCGCGCTGCGGGGCGGCGCGATGAACTGGCAGACCGGGCTCTATTGGGGTCTCGCCGGCTTCGTCGCCTTCACCCTGGCGCCGGGCCTGGGCTTGCCGCCGGAAGTGCCGGGAACGCAGGCAGCGCCCTTGCTGGCCCGTCAGGTCTGGTGGGTCTTCACGGTGGCCGCAGCTTGCGGCGGATTGGCCTGCCTCTTCTTCGGGCGCAAGCCGCTCTGGTGTCTGGCGGGCCTGGCCCTCCTGGTGGTGCCGCATATCGTCGGCGCGCCGCAGCTCGACCACGCCGAAAGCGCCGCGCCGGAATCGATCGCCCATCAGTTCATCGTGGCGGTGGTCATCACCAGCCTCGTGTTCTGGGCCGCGCTCGGCACGCTCTCGGGCTATTTCTACCAGCGCTTCGTCAAGCCGGCCTGATCCTCAGGGACGGTTCCGGCGACGGAATCGAAAGCCTCCCGCGGGTGAACAGCCCCGGGAGGTTTTCATTTTTCGGGCCTCGTCAGTTCTCGGGAAGCGACAGCGGCCAGTTGTCGATGAGGCGCGTGCGGCCGATCCAGACGGCGACGAAGAGCCGGGCGGCGCCTTGCGGCGAGGCCGACGGCGTCAAAGTCGCCTCGTCCGCCAGATCGAGATAATCGAGCCGGTCGAATCCGGCGGCCGGCAGCTCGCCACGCGCCTGGATCAGCGTCGCCTCGATCTCGGCGCCGCCTTCGAGCCGCGCCGCCAGCGTCTGCATCAGCCGCGGCAGCTTGGCCGCGATCTGCCGCTCGGCCGGCGTCAGGTAGCGATTGCGCGAGGAAAGCGCCAGGCCATCGGCCTCGCGCACCGTCGGCACGCCGACGATCTGGGTCGGAATGTCGAGATCGCGCGCGAGGCGCCGGATCACCTGGAGCTGCTGGAAATCCTTCTCGCCGAAATAGGCGCGGGTCGGTCCTGCCATCAGCAGCAGCTTCGAGACCACGGTGGCGACGCCGGCGAAATGGGACGGGCGGAAAGGCCCGTCGAGATGGCGCGTCAGTCCCTTGACCTCGACCGTTGTCGAGAAGCCTTGCGGATAGACGGTCTCGACCGAGGGCGCGAACAGGAGATCGCACCCGGCCGTCGCCAAGAGCGCGCGATCCTTGGCCTCGTCGCGCGGATAGGCATCGAAATCCTCGGCCGGCGCGAATTGCGTGGGATTGACGAAGAGCGTCGCCACCGCACGGCTGCATTCGGCCTTCGCCTGACGCACCAGCGTCAGATGGCCGTCATGCAGGGCCCCCATCGTCGGCACCAGCCCGATCGTCTCGCCATGCCCGCGCCATTCGGCGATCTGCGCGCGCAACTCCGCGACCGTCCGCAGGACCGGCGTTTCCGCGATTGCCGAACGTTGAGCCTGGGCCGCCATGACCATGCCCTCGGAAGATCCGTCAGTTCTCGGTGCCGAAGAGATGTTCTTTGGCCGGGAAGCGCCGCGCCCGGACATCGGCGGCATAGGCGATCGCGGCCGCCGCCACCTGATCGCCGACCTCGGCATAGCGTTTCACGAATTTCGGCGTGAAACTATCGAACATGCCGATCAGGTCGTCGATCACCAGCACCTGCCCGTCGCAGGCAGGCGAGCCGCCGATGCCGATGGTCGGGATCGCAATGCGCTGGGTGATCGCGCGGGCCAGCGGCTCGACCACGCCCTCGACCACCAGCGAGAAGGCGCCGGCCTCCGAGATCGCGACCGCATCCGCGGTGATCGCCTCGCGCTGTTCCGCATCGCGCCCGCGCGCGCGGTAGCCGCCCAGCGTATTGACGGATTGCGGCGTGAGACCGACATGGCCCATCACCGGAATGCCCCGCGCCACGAGGAAGGCCACCGTCGGCGCCATCTCCCGGCCGCCTTCGAGCTTGACCGCCGAGCAGCCGGTCTCGGCCACCAACCGCGCCGCCGCCCGATAGGCGACCTCGGGCGATTCCTGATAGCTGCCGAAGGGAAGATCGACCACGAGGCAGGCGCGCTCGCTGCCGCGGCGCACGGCGGCGCCATGGGCGATCATCATGTCGAGCGTCACCGGCAAGGTGCTGTCGAAGCCATAGAGCACCATGCCGAGCGAATCGCCGACCATCAGCAGATCGACATGGGGGTCGAGCCGACGCGCCATGGGCGTCGTATAGGCCGTCAGGCAGACGATGGGTTCGCCGCCCTTGCGAGCCTTGAGTTCGGGGACCGAAATACGCCCGAGCCGCCTTACGGTGCTCATCGAGAACCCTCCTGGCGATCCTGAAGGTCCTCGAGGTGCTCTCGCCTCTGGGGCCGAAGACCCTTGCCGCCAACCGCTTATCAACCCAGCGGCCGATCCCACCCCTACAGGGGCCGGCGCATTGCGCCAATGGTTTTACGCCAATAATGGTGCAACGCACAACGGCCTTCGCCACTGCAAAATCCATTCCAGATATCTGGATTTTCGGCCCGATTCACCCCTGCGCCAATGGCTTAACTGTTCAATCCGGGAGTCGATGCCAGAGCCGCGGGGGCATCGGCTCCTTGCCATCGGCCGCAGGCTGCTTTCGCCGGATGGCGTGCAGGGGCCAGAACCGCTCCATGACCAGGTAAGTGAACGAGGCCGACCAGCCGATCAGGAGCAGCCCGATGACGGCCTCGACGCCGGCGAGCAGCCTGGCACCGCCGATCGGGTAGAGATCGCCGAACCCGATGGTGCTGTAGGTCACGGCGGAGAAATAGACCAGGTCGGGAAAATCGATCTGCCGCTCACCCGCGATCGCGCCCAGCGCGAAATGATCGGAGAGAAAATAATAGGCGACCGCGAAGATCCACACCTCGATCGTATGGGCTGCGAAGCAGGCGGCCACAATGCCCAGCATGCGTCCGCGCAGCCCGATCCATGACGGCCCCGGCAACAGCGAGGAGACGATGCGCAAGGCTTCATAATGCACCAGAATGCAGGCGAGAACGAGCAGGATGCTGGAAAACATACCGATGATCATGAATGGTCCCCTGTCCGACGGACGGCCCGCCACGCCGACAACATACGACACGGGGATCGCGGGCGCTGTTACGAGAGCGCCGCGAACGCGCTGGTTCCTGGTTTTCTCGCTGGTCTCCGGCATCGCGCTTGCTGGCTGCAGCGGTCCGTTCCCGCCTTGCACGCCCGGCAAGGTCGAAGCCTCGGATACGGCGGCATCGGCACCAGAAGCGGCGACCGGGCAGCAGACCAGCATCGCCGTCCGCGCCCAGCGTCACATGATCGTCGCCGCCAATCCGCTGGCCGCCGAAGCAGGGCGCGAGATCCTGCGCCAGGGCGGCAGCGCCGTGGATGCCGCGATCGCCACCGCCCTCGTGCTCAATCTGGTCGAGCCGCAATCCTCGGGCCTCGGCGGCGGCGGCTTCATGCTGGCCTTCGACGCCCAGCACAACAAGCTCCAGGCCTTCGAAGGCCGCGAGACGGCGCCGGCCTCGGCCAAGCCCGATCGCTTCCTGGGCGCTGACGGCAAGCCGCTCGAATTCGAGGACGCGCAGGCGAGCGGCCTCTCGGTCGGCGTGCCGGGCATCCTCGCCATGTATGAGCTGGCCCATCGGCAGTTCGGGAAACTGCCCTGGGCGACACTCTTCGCGCCGGCAATTCGTCTGGCCGAGTCCGGATTCGCCGTCTCGCCCAGGCTGGCGCAGCTCCTGGCGGAAGACGAATATCTGCCGCATTCGCCGACGGCCGCCGCCTATTTCTACCAGCCCGACGGCACGCCGAAGCCCGTGGGCAGCATTCTGCGCAATCCGGATTTCGCGCAGACGCTGAAGACGATCGCGGCGCAGGGCACGGCGCCGTTCTATCGCGGGCCCATCGCCACCGACATCGCGGCCTCGGTGAGCCAAGCCTGGCGCCATCCGATCGAGATGACGGCGAGCGACCTCGCCGCTTATCGCGCCCATGCGCCGGACGCGCTCTGCCGGCCCTATCGCGAATGGCAGGTCTGCAGCGTGCCCCCGCCCAGCTCCGGCGGCGTGGCGCTGCTGCAGATCCTGACCATGCTCGAGCCTTACCGTCTCGGCGCGCCGGGCACGGGCAATGTCGAGAGCCTGCATCTGGTGACCCAGGCCGAGGCGCTCGCCTACGCCGATCGCGCGCTCTATCTGGGTGATCCCGATTTCGTGCCGGTGCCGACAGCAGGGCTGCTCGATCCGCACTATCTGGCCAAGCGCGGCGATCAGATCCAGGATGCCTGCAGCATGGGCAAGGCCCTCCCCGGCGCACCGCCGACCCTGCAGGCCTTCGTCACGCCGCCGGTGCAGTATGAGCCGACCGGCACCACGCAGATCAGCATCGTCGATGACGCGGGCAATGCCGTCAGCCTCACCGCCACGATCGAGAGCGCCTTCGGCTCCAAGATCATGGTGCATGGTTTCCTGCTCAACAACGAGCTCACCGATTTCGCCTCGATCCCCGAGGTCGACGGCAAGCCCGTGGCCAACCGGGTCGAGCCCGGCAAGCGTCCGCGCAGCTCGATCACGCCGGTGATGGTGTTCGATCATCAGGGACGCCTCGTCCTCGTCACCGGCTCGCCCGGCGGCAGCTCGATCATCGGTTATGTGACGAAGGCGCTGATCGCCATGCTCGATGGCAATCTCGATCCCGCCTCGGCGGCGGCCCTTCCCAACTTCGTCAACCGCAACGGCGCCACCGAGCTCGAGGCCGACACCGCCTTGAGCAGCATCGCGCCGATCCTGGCCGAACGCGGCCATGACGTGCGCTTCACCGACATGACCAGCGGCCTCAACTCGATCCGCGTCACCCCCGAGGGCCTCATCGGCGGCGGCGACCCGCGGCGCGAGAGCGCGGTGTTGGGGGTTTGAGCGAAAACATCGCGTCTATCGCCCACCCCTCCCCCTACCCCCTCCCGCAAGGGGAGGGGGCTCGAACTAACAGTAATCGCGCCCTTTCCTGATCGTGAATCCAGCGAGGGGAAGAAAAAATCCAAGCCCCTTCCCCTTGCGGGAGGGGGTAGGGGGAGGGGTTGCTCGAAGATTTGCGCGCAGCGTCGACATCGGTCTCGCTCTCAGCTTAGAAGTAGAGC
>NZ_JBOHKS010000233.1:0-14437 GCF_050729195.1 Hypericibacter sp. | reverse complement strand
TCGACTCATTCCCCGGACAGCCCTGCACCCTGTGGGGAGAGGGCGGGGCCCATTGCGAAGCAATGGGGGGTAAGGGGTGCGGTGCGCGCAGAGCAAGTGCCCTCTTGTATATGGATCGAATCGTCCCCGTGTGCTGAAAGGGGCGAAGTGAGAGGGGATAAGAGTCTACAACGCCAGCGCCAGCTTGCGGCCCTCATAGATCGCGGCGGCGGCGTGACGGGGCGAGAGTCCGTCGCCGATCGCATGATGCTCGAGGCCCGAGCCTTCGAGCGCCTGGGCCAAGGTATTCTCGGAGACATTCGCTGTCGCCAGCACCAGCGTGTCGAAGGCCAGATGCTTCGAGCTGCCGGCAAGCAGATCGAGGATCGTGGCGCCATCGCCATGCCATTCGCCGACCGCGGCGTCGGTGATGAACTCGACGCCCAGGCTCCGCAAGCGCTTGCGCATGGGGAACTCGCTACCCGTGCGCAGGATCTCGCGGCCCACCATCGAATCCGGCGTCAGCATCGTGACGTGATGGCCCTGCTCGGCCATCGCCCAGGCGGTGCCGGCGCCGCGCCAATTGCCGCTGTCGTCGAGCAGCAACACCCGCTGGCCCAGCCTTGCCGCGCGACCCATCACATCCTCGACCGAGAACACGTTGGGTCGATCGATACCGGGCAGGCGCTCGACCGTCGGCAGTGCGCGCTGATAGCCGTTGCGCGCCGGCTGCGAACCGGTGGCGAGCACTACCGCGTCGGCGCCGAAGCCCTTGATCTCGTCCTCGTCGATCGGACTGTTGAGCCGGACCTCGACCTGCAGCTTCTCGAGCTGGCCCTCATACCAGCCGATGAGATCGAGGATCTGCGCGCGGCGCGGCTGCAGCCCCGCGAGACGAAACTGTCCACCGAGCTTGTCGGAGGCTTCGACCAGCGTGACGCGATGGCCGCGCTCGGCCGAGGCGCGCGCGGCCTCGAGACCGGCCGGCCCGCCGCCCACCACCAGGATCCGCCGCGGCTTGGCGGTGGGCGTGAAGCGGTCGCCGCCCCACTGGAATTCACGGCCGGCGGAGGGATTGATCAGGCAGGAGATCCAGTAATCGCGCGAGCGCCGGCCCCAGCACATCTGATTGCAGGAGATGCAGCCGCGGATATCGGAGGCCCGTCCCTCACGCGCCTTGTTGGCGAGATGCGGATCGGCGATCTGGCCGCGCACGATCGAGATCATGTCCGCTTGGCCGGAGGCCACGACATAATCGGCATTCTCGGGCGTGCGGATATGGCTCTCGGCCTGGACCTTGACCGTCTTGACCGCCTGCTTGATCGCCTCGGCGAAGGGCGGTCCCAGCTTGTCCTCATAGAGGAAGGCCGGGATGATCCGCGTATGGTCGAAATAGCTGCCGGTGCCGATGGTAATGTAATCGTAGAGCCCGCGCGCATCGTGCCAGGCCGCGATCTCCTGCTGGTCGGCGACCGAGAGCACGTCGGGGCGTGAGGGATCGACGCTGATCGCCATGCCGATGACGAAATCGGGCCCGGCATATTTCCGGATCCGTTCGAGCACGGCCGCCGAGAACGCCATGCGCTTCTCGAAGCTGCCGCCGAAGTGGTCATCGCGCCGGTTGCTGAAGGGCGACCAGAACTGCTCGATCAGCGCGTTATAGGCCGCCATCAGCTCGCAGCCGTCGAAGCCCGCTTCCTTGGCGCGCCGCGCCGCCTGGCCGAAGCCTTCGACCAGCTCCTCGATCTCGGCTTCGCTGACGGCGTGGCTGCCGTCGGAATCATGCATCGACGGCAGCCCCGAGGGCGACCAGTTGGCCTCGAACGAGTTGTCCCAGTCGCCATGGGCGCCGACATGATAGATCTGCTGGATCATCACCGTGCCGAACTCGTGGCAGGCGTCGGTGATGCGCCGGAAATGCGGGATGACCGCGTCGTCGCTGTGGCGGAAATTGCCGCGCGTCAGCACGCCGGTGCGGTGCGGCGGCACCGGCTCGACCACGATCATCGCGGCCCCGCCGCGCGCGCGTTCGCTGTAATAGCCCAGATGCCGGTCCATCGGCAGGCCGCCCTCGCTCATATTGGCGGTATGGGCGCCGAAATTGAGCCGATGCTTGAGCGTCCGGGCGCCGACCTTGATCGGCTGGAACAGATGCGGAAAGGCTTGGCCCGTTAGGATTGGGGTCGTCAAGGTAGGGCTCATCGAGGTCTCTCCCAGAGCAAGGTCGGATCAGCTTGCCCCAAGCTGATCCGTGAATCTTGCTCTGATTCAAATAACTGGAGACTGATTCACGTCTCAAGTCGATTCGACTTGAGACGATCAGGCTCCAGGCGCCGTCCCTTCTCTCGGGGACAAGCGCGACCACGAAATTACGAGGTTATGCCTCGATCATATCCACCAGCTCGCCGGAATGATCGAAACAACCGGCGAGCAGCGGCCCGCCGAAGCCGGCGCCGCCATCGACCGTCGCGGTGAAGCTGTCGATCTTCAAGCCGCCATGGCCGCGGTCATAGCCGCGCACCACGCGGCGGAACCCGCCATAGGGCTGCTCCATCCGGACGAAGGCGGAGGAGCCCCACCAGAGCGCATCGGCCTGCGCCGACAGGGGACGTTCGGGATCGATGCCGGCCGAGACGAAGAGCAGCGTCTCGTCGGCGGTATAGGCGGCGCGGCGCAAGGCACTCATCAGCGCGTAATGGCCGGGGCTCGCCTGCATCGCGTTGCGCATCTGGTTGGTCCAGCGCGTGATGCTGACGGCACCGTCGCGGGCAGCGGCTGCCGCCTGCTGAGGATCGCCGCCATAGGCCATCAGGGTCGCCTCGACGCCGTTCTGCAGCATCCAGCTCAACACCTCGCGCGGGTTGGGCGCGAACTGGAGCTGCAGCAGCTTCTGCCACATCTCCTCCTGCCCGCCGCGCAAGTAAGCGACATCGGAGGCGAACATGCGCGGGGCCGCGATCAGGCGGCGGCGAAAACGCAGCAGCTCGTCCACCGTCTCGCGGATCTGTCCGCCACGCCCCAGATAATTGCCAAGATAGGCCAGCCGGTCGCCCGGCATGAAGCGCTCGGTCAGCGCCTCGTGAATCTGGCGCAACCGCGCCGCCTCGCCATGGATCGAGGCAACCGCCCAGACCCGCCGGCCGGCTTTCAGAACGGCGAATTTCTCGCTGGCTTTCAAGGCCCGGCTTCTCCTTCGCCCCGTCGCACCGGTTGACGATGGCGAACGGTCGGACGCAAATCGGGCATAAAAATGACGACGCCCGCGTTCGCCTTGGCAGCGAACGCGGGCGAGTTTAGGCAGGCTTCAGCGGAGGCTCAAGCAGCCTTCAGCAGCTGCTCGAGACGCTGGGTTGCCGACTGTTCGTCGATATCCTCGACGGCCGCGAGCTCGCGAACCAGACGATCGAGCGCCGCCTGATAGATCTGGCGTTCGCTGTAGGACTGATCGGGCTGGTCGGCATTGCGATGCAGGTCGCGCACCACCTCGGCGATCGAGACCGGATCGCCCGAGTTGATCTTCGCCTCATATTCCTGCGCACGCCGGCTCCACATGGTCCGCTTGACGCGCGAGCGGCCCTTCAAGGTCTGCAACGCCGTGTCCATCACCTTGCGGCTGGAGAGACGACGCAGACCGGAATTGCGCGCCTTCGACACCGGCACACGCAGGGTCATCCTGTCTTTTTCGAAATGAACCGTGATGACCTGCAGGCTGTGACCCGAAATCTCCTGGCTGTCGATGCCGAGCACCTTGCCGACGCCATGGGTCGGATAGACCACATGATCGCCCGCGCGGAAAGTGACCTCTTCCAGCGTCTTCATCGGCCGGGGCGGAACGGGCTTCACCAGCACGGGCTTGCCCATCATCGGCTTCGCGGGGGCTGCAGGCGGCGGCGATTTCGCGGGCGCCACAGGCGCCGTCGGTTTCGCGGCGGACTGAGCCGTCGGCTTCGCAGCCGCGGCGGGCTTCACCGCGGCGGCTGGCGCGACCGGTGCGGCAGGTTTCGCCGGCGTCGACGCAGCCTTGGCTGCCGTATGAGTTGGTTTTGCCGGTGCATGAGCCGGATGCGCGGATCTCGCCGCCGGCTTGGCCGCGGCTTTCGGCGCTTCCTTGGTCTTGGGCTTCACGGGTGCTGTTGCTTTCACGGGCGCGGGTTTCGCCGCGACGGGTTTCTTCTTCGCCGCCACGGGCTTGGCCTTGGCAGAGGCGCTCTTCGCTGCCGTCTTGCCCGCCGAAGCCTTTGCCGACGCTGCTTTCGGTTTGGTACGCGTGGACATCGTCTTTACCTGTTCCTCTCTCGAACCGCGGCAAGCGCATGCGCCCGCCGCAGCATTGCGGCGCTGCGCTCCGACCACCCAATCATTGATACGGGGCCGGGTGCCGCGAACACCCGCCTAGGGGCCTGGGCCTCTCCGAACCCGGAGGCCGACCGCCATCTTTCGGAAATATAACGGAAATTGGGCCTTGATTCAACTCAAGGGCTGTGGCAGTCACGAGCACAAATCAAGAACTGCCCGGAGCACTCCTCCGAACATTCCACAATCTTCAGAGGAATCAATCCCTTATCCCTTATCGGGATCGGGGCTGAAAAATTTGTCGAACTTGCCCTCGACGCCTTTGAACTGGTCCGCATCGGCCGGCGCCTCACCCTTGCGGGTGATGTTCGGCCATTGTTCTGCATACTGACGGTTGAGCTCGACCCACTTCTCGAGCCCCTGCTCGGTATCCGGCAGGATGGCATCGGCCGGACATTCCGGCTCGCAGACGCCGCAATCGATGCATTCGTCCGGATGGATCACGAGCATGTTCTCGCCGGCATAAAAGCAGTCCACCGGGCACACCTCGACGCAATCCATGTATTTGCATCGGATGCAGGCTTCGGTGACGACGTAGGTCATCTCAGGCGACTCCAGTTGCGTTCAATGATCGGTGGCGAGAACGCCGCGGCCGGACCCGATCGGGCCCGAACCCTGCTTCTCGGCCTGCGCCGCGGAGGTGCGCGCCAGGACGCGCTTGCGCGCGGCGCCATTCTCCGTGTCGGACAGGTCGAGCAGGCCGGCAACGCGCCGCATTAAGTTATCCTCATAAGGATCGAGACGGCCGTCGGCATAAACCACTTCCCACAGCATCTCGACCAGCTTCACCCGTTCCTCGGGCGTCATCCCGTTCTTGACCTGCTGCGTGAAGGCGAAGAAGCGGTTTCCCGTCTCCGCCGACGCGAGCGCGCGGTCGAGATGCGCGGCGGCGGCCTCGGCGGTCAAACCGAAACGCTGCGCCAACCGCAACTCGATCACCTGCCGTTCGGCCGGATCGACGCGCTGGTCCATGCGCGCCGCTTCGGCCAGCAACATGGTCACCGCAACGACAAGATCGTCATGGTGCTCCGGTTGCTTCGGGTCCAGGCCCGCCAGCAATGCCTTGATACGACTGATCACGGGTTTGCCTAGCACGGCCCTCGGAGCCCGCGCAACCCTGGGCAAGTTGAGGATTTTGCGGTCAATTGCCGCGATTCCAAGGGGACAATCACGAGTCCTCGTCCTGGAGCCGATCGAGCGCGCGCCGGTCGCGCTTGGTGGGCCGCCCGCTGCCCGCGGCTCGAACGCCAGGACCCGCTTCCTGGCGCAGCCTTGCCTGGGGCGGTGTCAGATCCTGATAGAGCGTCCGCGCTTCCGGCGCCGGCCCGCGGCGCAACCCCAGCGCCAGGATGCGGATCACACGGACCTGACCGCCGAGCGGAAAGGTCAGCACGTCGCCGGGCCGCACCGTCTGGCTGGCCTTGGCGACCAGGCTGGGCGTGCCGGGCCTGACCTCGGGCACCGACGCGGGCGCGGGTCCGCCGGAAGCCGCCGCCTGCGCCAGGCGGATCTGGCCGCCGACACAGAGCTTGGTGGCCAAGCTGCGGCTTTTGCAGAAGCGGGCATGCCATAGCCATTTGTCGAGACGCAGCGCCACGGCACCGGGACCCGCAGCTTCGACGTCGCGATCGGACAGGTCCTGCATCGTGGGCTCGCCTCAGCGTCCCGCACGCAAGCGGCGGCGCAGCGAGCTCAGCGCGGCGAAGGGCGAATGCGGATCGACCGGCCCGGGACCCTGCTTGCGCCGGCGCCGTTCCGGCTTCTTCGCAGAAGCGGCCGGCTTCGATGGCGATGTGTCGCCTGCCGGGACATCCTCATTGGCCGCGGGCGGCATGCCCCCGACGGGTGATGCCGCCGCGGGCCGCGCGGCGTCGTGCGGCCGCCCTGGACGCGGAGGCCGGCCTCTCGACTGGAACGTCATCTCGCCGCCCTGGCCGCCCTGGCGATAGCCCAGCGTCCGCAGCAGAGCCGGAAGGGCCGTCTCATCGCAGGCGACCAGGGTGCGCAGCGGCTCAGTCACGACGAAGGCGCCCTGCCGCCCGAGTTGATGGGCGAGCCGCGCGAAGCGATCGAGCGCGTCGGAGCGCACCGCCAGCCCCGCCAGCGAGCAATAGCCGAAGGCGAGGCAGAATCCCTCGGGCTGATCGGCGCTCGGCACGAAGCTCAAGGGCCGGCCCGCCGGCAAGGGCGGCATCGGCCGCTCCTGGCGAACCGCCCAGAGCTGGGCCGCGAGGCGCGCGCTCTTGCCATTGCCGATGCCGCGATACCAGAGGCTCTGATTGCCGAACTCGATGCCGAGCTTGGACAGGGCCTGGCGATCGAGGGCGGTCAAGGCCGCGATCTCCGTCTCGGCCTTCCGGCGCGGCAACAGACCCAGCGCCTCGCTCAGCTGAAAGGCGATGCCGCGTGCCGCTCCCTTGAGGTCGGCCTCGGCCAGCGCCACCAGCGGGCCCAGCCGCGCGCGAATGAGCCGCTCGGTCCAGGTCACCAGGCGACGGCGAACGCGCTCACGCTGGGGGCCGTCGAGATAGTCGCTGGGAAACACCTCGACCCGCGGCTTGAGCGCGCGTTCGCCCGCGGCCAGCCGCGCGACGGCGCGGTCCTGCCACAGGATGCGGCCATCGTCGGTCAGGCGGAACTCGCCATCCTCCGCCGCCTCGAAAAGTTTGACCCGGCCCGGGATCTCGCGCAGCAGGGCGCGGCGGGCGGCGGTGTTGAGATGACGGGCCTCGTCGCCCTTGAGCCCGCCATCGGCATGGAACTCGAAGCCTTCGAGCTTGCCCACCACATGGCCTTCGACCACCACCTCGCCGCTGCGGGTCAAGGCGCTCATCAGCTCGCCGCCCTCCTTCATGCGGCGCACCAGGGCCGCGTGACGATGATCGACGAAGCGGCTGGTGAGCGATTGATGCAGCGCGTCGGAGAGCCGGTCCTCGATCGCGCGCGTGCGTTCCTGCCAATGGGCGGGATCGGCCAGCCAGTCGGCGCGGTGCGCGATGTAGGTCCAGGTGCGGATATGGGCGATGCGCTGGGTCAGCAGGTCGATATCGCCATCAACGCGATCGATGCGCTGGATCTGCTCGGCCACCCAGTCCGGCGGCAGCGTCTCGGTCGGGCCGGTCAGATGATGATAGATCTGCCCCAGGAGACGCGTATGCGCGTCGGAGAGGATCTTGCGGAAATCCGGGATCTGGCAGACCTCCCAGAGGAGCCGGATGCGCGCGCTCGATCGTGCGAGCCCCTCGATCTCCGGCTCGCGCGACAAGGCCAGCAACGACTGATGATCGTCGGCATCGCGCGTGCGCAGCAGGCAGGGCTCGGGCGGCGGCGCCTCGAGGCTCTTCAGCAGGAAACCGAGGCTGCGGAAATCGAGCGACGCGTTGCGCCATTGCAGCGCCTTCAACGGATCGAAGCGATGGTTCTCCACCGCCTCGACGATCTCGGGCTCGATCACTCCCGCTTCCGCCGTCGTGCCGAAGGTGCCGTCGCTCATATGCCGGCCGGCGCGGCCCGCGATCTGCGCGATCTCGGCCGCGGTCAGGCGGCGCGGGCCCCGTCCGTCGAACTTCACCAGCCGCGCGAAGGCGACATGATCGAGATCCATGTTGAGGCCCATGCCGATCGCATCGGTCGCGACCAGGAAATCGACGGCGCCCGATTGGAACAGCTCGACCTGGGCGTTGCGCGTGCGCGGGCTGAGTGCCCCCATCACGACCGCGGTGCCGCCCCGCTGGCGGCGCACCAGCTCCGCGATCGCATAGACCTCGGCGATCGAGAAGGCGACCACGGCACTGCGCGGCGGCAGGCGCGTCAGCTTCTTCGGGCCCGCATAGGAGAGGATCGAGAAGCGCGGCCGCGAGATATATTCGGCCTCGGGCACCAGCTTGCGGATCAACGGCCGGATGGTGTCGGAGCCCAGCAGCATCGTCTCCTCGATGCCGCGCGCCGAGAGCAAACGATCAGTGAAGACATGGCCACGTTCGGGATCGCCCGCGAGCTGGACCTCGTCGATCGCCAGGAAGTCGGTCGGCCGATCGAGCGGCATCGATTCGACGGTGCAGATGAAATAGGCGGCGCGCGGCGGGACGATCTTCTCCTCGCCGGTGACCAACGCCACCGCATGGTCGCCCTTGATCTTGCGGATGCGGTCATAGTTCTCGCGCGCCAGCAGGCGGAGCGGAAAGCCGATCATGCCGGTGCGATGGCCCAGCATGCGCTCGACCGCGAGGTAGGTCTTGCCCGTGTTGGTGGGGCCGAGAACCGCCGTGACGCGCGAGGCCGCGAATTCGCTCATGGCATGAGAATCGGGTGTCGGCCCCCGATTCGCAAGCGGCGCCGTTATCGCAAGGTCAGGCGCGGGTTTCCGGGCGTTTTGCGCCGGTTTAGCGGGTGGCGGCCGGAGGGTTTGGCGGCGGGGGTGCCGCGGGCGGCAACAGAGCGGCCGCCTTGCGGCGCGCGCGGACCTTCCACGCCGCGAACCCGCCCAGGATCACGGCGACCACGGCCAGGATCTTCTTGCCGAACACGAGGACCCCGCCCAGCAGCGCCCACAGAAATCCCTGGCCGAACTTCACCCCCATGATCGACGCGGCCAGCGCGCCGATGCCAAAGCCGGCGAGCTTGTCGCCGTCGACATGGTCGGCATAGCGATAGCCGTCATCATAGTCATGCAGGCCCATCACGGTGGCGAGGCTGTTGCTGGAACCGGTGAAGGAGGACTCGTCGCCCACCCAGATCACATAGTGATAGCCATTGCGGGCCAACCGGACGGCGCTCGCATTGATCCAGCGATTCATGGCATTGCTGAGCGAGGTTGCCCAATAGGCCGTGTGGGTGGCGCCGTCGTAACGCGGCGTTTCCTTCCAGCCGTCGATGAGCAGGTAGTCGACGCCCTGGCGGACCCGGTCGCTGTTGCGTTTGAGCTCCTGCTCCTGCATCTGCTTCAGGAATTCGTCGGCATTGACCTCCGACCAGTCGTCATCCTTGACGAAGCCTTTATCGTAGAAAACGAAATAGACCGCGGTGTGGTCGGCATTGTTGAAGACGACCGCCTCGGTGCCGGAGGCATCGACGCCGTTGGAGAGCGTGTCGTAGCGGGCGGCATCCGCGCCGAGCAGCAGGTAATAGCCGTCGGGCAGGTCGATATGGCTGTGCGACTGGGTCAGCTGGTAATGGCCGGCGGCCGAGATCCAGTTGAGCTTGTCGAGCTCGGCCTGACGCTGCTCCTGGGTCAGGATCGGGTCGTCGGCCCCCGCCGGGAACGGCGCCAGCAGCAGAAAAGCGGCCATCGCCAATGCGATGCGAAGCCCGGCGGCAGCCATGCGGGAATCCCCCTGGATCGATGCAGGCGACAGGCGCGGCGGATTATTACAAAAAATACAGATGATCGGCCTGGCGATCAATCGCCGCCGTCGGAGGCTTGGCCCCAGTGGATCCGGCCCGCCTTGTCCAGGGCCTCGCGCGTCGCCTCGAGATAGCCGCGCCCGTGCCGGAAATCGGGTTCCAGCACGGTGCCCTCGGCCCATTCGTTCCAGGCGTTGATGAAGATCAGCGATTCCGGGTTGGCCCGCTGCCGCTCCTGCGCCAGCACGCCCGAGAGCCAGAAGCCGAACAGTTCCGGGGTCGCGCCCTCGAAGATGTTGGCGCCGGGACCGCGCCGCGCGCTGTTGTCCCACCCCATCATCAGGCCGCGATGGACCCGGCCGCGCCGCGCCAGAAACTCCGGATCGGCGGGGTTGAAGGACAGCGCCTGATCGATCACCGCGCCATAGTCGTAGATGTTGCCGCGAAAGGCGGGGCTGAGCCCCTCGACCTTCCGCTCGACGACATTGGTGCGATGGGGCGGGAACTCGACCAGCGCATCGAAGCCCTCGAGCCGGTCCTCGGTCACGTCCCAGAATTTGACGGCGCAGAGATGAATCTCGCCGATCCCGGCGCGCCGGCAAGCCTCACGCCAGAGAGCGATCGCCGCCTGCAGGCCGGGAATGGTCTTGGCGCGATAGATCAGCAGCACCGGCCGGCCTTCATGGCGGATATAGCGGGGATCGCGCAGGAAGGGGATCATCTCGTCGATGAAGGCCTGCGCGAAGCCGGGGCCGTAATCCTGCTCGACCAGGATCTCGTGATCGAGCCCGTCCCACCGGCGCGTCCAGTTCTCGTTCGCCCAGCAGATGCAGAAGGGGAAATCCGGTTCGCCGCTGCGCAGCATCTCCATGATCGGCGTCTCGAGCAGGCGCCGGCGGCGGAACCAGTAATAATGATAGCAGAAGCCATGGATGCCGTAGGCCGAGGCGAGCTTTGCCTGGGCATCCCGCACCGACGGCATGCGCAGATCGTAGAAGCCGAAATCCGCCGGCAGCCTCGGCTGCAGATGGCCCTCATACATCGGCCGCGCGCGCGCGACATTGTTCCATTCGGTGAAGCCGCGTCCCCACCATTGATCGTTCTCCGCGATCGGATGGAACTGCGGCAGATAGAACGCGATCGTCTTGACGATGCGACCGCCATCCATGGTCAGCCGGTTATGCAGCGGCGCGGCTGGCAGCGTCGCCTCCCGAACCGCCGGGGTTTCGCTCGCGGCAAAGCCCGCATGACCGGCGGCCACCAGGAACAGCCGCTCGATCGCATGGGCCAGCGTGCCGTCGATCTGATTCTGCTCCGGCTCGAAATCGGCCAGCGCGAGCTTGAGCGCTTTCAGCGGTGCCAGCGCCGCGGTCCGGCACCAGAACATCGAGCCGGCGAAGAAATCGACGCGGATCTCGTGTTCGCCGATGCCGGCGCGTTTCGCCATCGCCCGGACTTGCGCTTCGTTGCTGCCCCAGCGATGGCCCTCGCCCGCGATGCGCAGGCCCGACGGACCGACCAGCCCCGCCTCGGGATGAGCGTCGAACCAGGCGATGAGATGGCGCGTGGCATCCGCGCTGCCCAGCAGATCGCCCAGCAGATCGCGCCGCCATTCATTGCCGTCGTCGCGATGCGGGCTCTTTTTGCCGTGGATCTTGCAGAGATAGTCGTAGCGGTCGAGCCGGCCCGACCCCAGGAGCTCCAGGAAGGGACCGATATCGCGCCCGCGATTCTCGACACCCAGTATTTGCGCCGAGGGCATGTCGGCCTGGATTGTCGCCGCCGCTTCGTCGCGCCGCTCGGCCGGCACCGAGACGATCAGGTCGAAGGGCTCGTCGATGGCGCCGAGCCGGCGGCCGATCTCGGGCCAGAGATCGAGATAGAAGAGATGCAGCACCACCGCGATGCGGGGCTGGTTGCGCGTCGACGCCGGAACCGCGAAGGGCGGCCGGTCGCTCGCGGCGGGCAGGACCGAAGCCAGGGCCGTCGCGGCATCGCCGCCGCCGCGCGGCGGGTTGGCGGGCTTCAGCGCCGAGCGCCCTTCGGCCTTGCCGATGAGGATGTAATGGACCAGCGGGTTCATCCCGCTGCTGGCGACATCCGGATAGGCGACGCCGTAGGCCAACGTCGAGAAGGCGGTGCTGGGGTTGCGTCCTTCCTTGGCACCGAAGCGCAGATAATGCGCGATCGGATCGGTTTCGGCCGCCGCCACGTCGGGATAGGCGCGCAAGTAGTAACGCGTGTCGAACAGGCCCGACGCCTCGACGAGCTTCTTTTCTTCCGCCAGCCGCCGGGAAAAGAGACCGTCGCGCCGCAGGCGGCGCCAGACGCTGCGCATCAGCCGCTGCAGCTTTTGCTCGAGCCGCACCAGCCGGGCGCTGCTCAGCCGGCGCAGCTGCTCGCGCAGGCGCAAGGCCTCGTTGAGGGCGGCGCGTTCCTGGGATTTGAGATCGGCGAGCTCGCGCTCCAGCCGCTCGACCAGCTCGATCAGGCTGCCGCCCGCGACCGGTTCCGGTGCCGAGGGGCCGAGGGGCCGGCCTCCGTCAGGGCCGTGATCGGGCGGTGGTGATGCCGGCATAGCTCGGGAAATCCAAGGATCTTCGGGTCGGGTCGCGGGACGGAGGCCGGATTTGCGAGGCACCCCGGCCTGCCGGTGCGCAAAGGACGCAGATCAGCCTCTTGATGGCTTCCTAGGGATATCACATATCTCCCGCCGTCAAAGCCAGCCCGCCCGGAAAGCCGTCAGGGGTGCAGGCCGGACAATCAGGGATCGCTTGGGAATTGGCCCGGGAATAGCCTAGGAATGACCATGACCAATCAAGAGACCAAATCCAGCCCCGAAAGCCGTCACGGATTTCAGGCCGAGGTCGGGCGGCTGCTCGAGATCGTCGCCCATTCGCTCTATAGCGAGCGCGCCGTTTTCCTGCGCGAGCTGATCTCGAACGCGGCCGACGCCTGCGACAAGCTCCGCTATCTGTCGCTGACCCATCCCGACCTGATCGCGGGCGATCCCGAGCTCAAGGTGGTGATCCGCGCCGATGCCCAGGCCGGCACCCTCACCATCGCCGACAACGGGATCGGCATGAACCGCGAGGACCTGGTCGAGAATCTGGGCACGATCGCGCGCTCCGGGACCGCCGCCTTCCTCAAGCAGGCAACCGGCGACGCCTCCAAGGACCTGGCGCTGATCGGCCAGTTCGGCGTCGGCTTCTATGCCGCCTTCATGGTCGCCGACCAGGTCGAGGTGGTGAGCCGCAAGGCCGGCGAGACCGAAGCCTGGCGCTGGCGCTCCGACGGCAAGGGCGAGTTCGAGGTCGTTGCGGCCGAGCGCGACAAGCGCGGCAGCGACGTGATCCTGCATCTCAAGGCCGACGCCAAGGAATTTCTCGAGCGCGACCGGCTGAAGAAGATCGTCACCAAATATTCCGACCATATCCCGCTGCCGATCTTCCTCGCCGCCGATGGTACGAAGGAGGGCGGCAAGGAGGAGCGCGTCAACGAGGCCTCGGCGCTCTGGATGAAGTCCAAATCGGAGATCACCGAGCAGGGCTATGCCGAGTTCTATCGCCACAGCGCGCATGCCTTCGACAAGCCCTGGATGACGCTGCATTTCAAGGTCGAGGGCGTGCTCGAATATGCGGGGCTGCTGTTCGTGCCGTCGACGCGGCCGTTCGATCTGTTCGATCCCGACCGCAAGAACCGCCTCAAGCTCTATGTGAAGCGCGTCTTCATCACCGATTCCTGCGACGAACTGGTGCCGCCTTACTTGCGCTTCCTGCGCGGCGTGGTCGATTCCTCGGACCTGCCGCTCAATATCAGCCGCGAGATGCTGCAGCATAATCCGGTGCTGGCGAAGATGCGGACCGGCATCACCAAGCGCGTGCTGGGCGAGCTCGAGAAGCGCGCCAAGGACGAGCCCGATTCCTACGCGGATTTCTGGAACCAGTTCGGCGCGGTCCTGAAGGAAGGGCTCTATGAGCAGAACGACCAGGGCGATGCGCTCTTGTCGCTGGCGCGCTTCCGCTCCACCGCCTCGGACAAGCTGGTCTCGCTCGCCGACTATCTCGGCCGCATGAAGCCGGGCCAGGAGGCGATCTACTACATCACCGGCGAGACGCTCGAGGCCGCCAGCCGCAGCCCGCATCTCGAGGGCTTCCGGGCCCGCGATGTCGAGGTGCTGCTGCTGACCGATCCGATCGACGAGTTCTGGGTCCCGGCCGTGGGCGCCTACAAGGAAAAGCCGCTGCGCTCGGTCACGCGCGGCGGCGCCGAGCTCGACAAGATCGTGAGCGCCGATGCCGACAAGAAGCCGACCCCGCCGGCCCCCGACGGCATGGACGGGCTGATCGCGCTCTTCAAGCTCACCCTCAAGGATGCGGTCAAGGATGTGCGCGCCTCGCAGCGTTTGACCGAGAGCGCCGCCTGCCTGGTCGCCGAGGATGGCGATCTCGATATCAATCTGGAGCGGCTCCTGCGCCAGCATAAGCGGCTCGACACCGGTGCCAAACGCGTGCTCGAGATCAATCCGCAATGCGATCTCGTGGCGGCGCTGATCAAGCGGCTCAAGACCAAGGGCAATGCCGACGAGCTCGGCGAGGCCGCCTGGCTCATGCTCGACCAGGCCCGCATCCTGCAGGGCGAAACGCTCGAAGACCCGGTGGCCTTCGCCCGGCGCCAGAGCGAGATGATGCGGCGCGCGCTGGGCTGATTTTGCTCTTTCCTCTCCCCCTCCTGCCTTCAGGAGGGGGAGAGGGTAGGGTGA
>NZ_JBOHKS010000232.1:0-5777 GCF_050729195.1 Hypericibacter sp. | reverse complement strand
GGCCCGTTTCTCTCGGGTCAGGACCGATCGCTTCCGACTGACAGAACCCAGGGTTCCCCGATGCAACAGGTCGTGCTGGTGATTCACTTGATGCTCGCGGTCGCGCTCATCGCCGTCGTGCTGATGCAGCGCAGCGAGGGCGGTGGCATCGGTCTCGGCACCGCCGGCAGCGGCGGCATGGGCGGGTTCCTCTCCGGCCGCGGCCAGGCGAACCTCCTGACGCGCACGACCGCGATCATCGCCGGCTGCTTCATCGCCACCAGCATCCTGCTGGCGCTCCTGGCACGCCACGGCACGGGGCCGGTCTCGATCTTCGAGCAGACCACGGCACCGGCCACGCAAGAGGCGCCGCTGCAGCCGACCGACTCGGGCACGACCACGCCGACGACTCCAACGGCGCCCAGCGTCCCGCTCGGACAGCAGTAGCCGCTCCAGAATTTCAAGGGTTTCCGCGGCTCGCGCGCTGCATGGGCGCCATGCGCGCGGCTGTGCTTGCGAGCCGGGTTCAAATCGAGGGATAAAGGTCTCCCATGACGCGGTTCATATTTGTCACCGGCGGCGTGGTCTCCTCTCTCGGCAAAGGACTCTCCGCAGCAGCTCTCGGCGCGCTTCTTCAAGCGCGCGGATTCAAGGTGCGTCTGCGCAAGCTGGACCCCTATCTCAATGTCGATCCGGGCACGATGAGCCCGACCCAGCATGGCGAGGTCTATGTCACCGACGACGGGGCCGAAACCGACCTCGACCTCGGCCATTACGAGCGCTTCACCGGCGTCGCCTCGCGGCGCAGCGACAATGTCACCTCGGGGCGCATCTATTCGACCGTGATCGCGCGCGAGCGGCGCGGCGACTATCTGGGCGCCACCGTCCAGGTCATTCCCCACGTCACCGACGCCATCAAGGATTTCGTCACCGCCGACCTTCATGGCGAGGACTTCCTGATCTGCGAGGTCGGCGGCACGGTCGGCGACATCGAGAGCCTGCCGTTCCTCGAAGCGATCCGACAGCTTGGCAACGAACTGGGGTCGGAGCGCTCGATGTTCGTGCATCTGACGCTGGTGCCCTGGATCCCCTCGGCCGGCGAGCTCAAGACCAAGCCAACCCAGCATTCGGTCAAGGAGCTGCAGAGTGTCGGTATCCGGCCGGACATTCTGCTCTGCCGTTGCGATCGGCCGATCTCGCCCGAATCCCGGCGCAAGATCGCGCTGTTCTGCAATCTGCGCCCCGAAGCCGTGATCCCGGCACTGGATGTGGACACGATCTATCAAGTGCCGATCGCCTATCACGAGCAGGGCTTCGACATCGAAGTTTGCCGGCATTTCAAGCTCGAGACCAAGGAGCCGACGCTCGCCAATTGGCATCACGTCGTGACCCGCGTGCGCGAGCCGGAGAGCAATGTTCAGATCGCCGTGGTGGGCAAGTACACGGCCCTGCTCGACAGCTACAAATCATTGGCCGAAGCGCTCACCCATGGCGGCATCGCCAACAACGCCAAGGTCAAGCTCAACTGGATCGATTCCGAGATCTTCGAGCGCGAGGACGCGGTCCATCATCTCGAGGACGTCAACGGCATCCTGGTGCCGGGCGGCTTCGGCGAGCGCGGGGCCGAGGGCAAGATCGCGGCGGCGCGGTTCGCGCGCGAGCGCAAGGTGCCCTATTTCGGCATCTGCTTCGGCATGCAGATGGCGGTGATCGAGGCGGCGCGGCATCTGGCCGGCGTCGAGCGCGCGGGCTCGACCGAGTTCGGGCCTTGCGCCGATGCGGTGGTCGGGCTCATGACCGAATGGGTCAAGGGCAACCAGGTCGAACGGCGCACCTCCAACAGCGATCTCGGCGGCACGATGCGGCTCGGCGCCTATGACTGTAATTTGGCGGAGGGCAGCCAGGTCGCCGACATCTACGGCAAGCTCCATATCAGCGAGCGGCATCGCCATCGCTACGAGGTGAACATCAACTACAAGGACCGGCTGGAGCAGGTGGGCCTGCGCTTCTCCGGCATGTCGCCGGACGGCATCCTGCCCGAGATCGTCGAGATCCCGGAGCATCCCTGGTTCATCGGCGTGCAGTTCCATCCGGAGCTGAAATCCAAGCCCTTCGAACCGCATCCGCTCTTCACCGCCTTCATCCACGCCGCCCTCGAGCAGAGCCGGTTGGTGTAGGCGGCGCGGTCCCTCTATGCTTGTCATGCCCGGACTTGATCCGGGCATCCAGGGGACGGCCCGCGGACCGTGGCATTGCCCCTGGACCCTCGGGTCAAGCCCGAGGGTGACAGAACGAAACGAACGATCGGACAAACGCCATGACCCAGCAACGCCACGTCCATGTCGGTCAGGTGACCTTCGGCAACGACAAGCCCTTGTCGCTGATCGCGGGGCCCTGCCAGCTCGAATCCCGGGCCCACGCCCATGAGATGTGCCAGGCGCTCTCGGAGCTGACGGCCAAGCTCGGCATCGGCCTCGTCTACAAGACCTCGTTCGACAAGGCGAACCGCACCAGCCTCAAGGGCGAGCGCGGCCTGGGCATGGCGAAGAGCCTGCCGATCATGGCCGAGCTGCGCGAGACCTATGGCTGCCCGATCCTGACCGACATCCATTCGATCGATCAGTGCGCGCCCGTGGCCGAAGCGGTCGACATCCTGCAGATCCCCGCCTTCCTCTGCCGCCAGACCGACCTGCTGCTGGCCGCCGGCGAGACCGGCAAGACCATCAATGTGAAGAAGGGCCAGTTCCTGGCGCCCTGGGACATGAAGAACGTCGTGGCCAAGATCGCCTCGACCGGCAACCAGAACATCCTCCAGACCGAGCGCGGCGTCTCCTTCGGCTACAACACGCTGGTCTCCGACATGCGCAGCCTGCCGATCATGGCCGAGAGCGGCTATCCGGTGGTGTTCGACGCGACCCATTCGGTGCAGCAGCCGGGCGGGCAGGGGACGTCGACGGGCGGGCAGCGCGAATTCGTGCCGGTGCTGGCGCGCGCGGCGGTCGCGGTCGGCGTCGCCGGCGTCTTCATGGAGACCCACCAGGATCCCGACCATGCGCCGTCGGACGGTCCCAACATGGTGCCCCTGAAGCAGATGCCGGCGCTGCTGCAGCAGTTGATGGCGTTCGATAAGGTCGCCAAGGCCGCAGCCTGAAGAGCGGCCGCGACGGGCCTGTCCCGACTGTAATTTGCGGCCGACACCGCGACGCCACTAGCATCGAGCCGATCCTGAGGGAATTGCTCGATGCGATGGGTTTCGCCGCTGTCGGCGCTATTCGCCATTCTGGTCGCCATCGCGCCGGTTCACGCGGCCGGTCGGATCGGTCTGGTGCTGATGCATGGCAAGACCGGCATGCCGACGCAGCTCGCCAAGCTCGCGGCGGCGCTGAAGGCGTCAGGCTATATCGTCGAATCACCCGAGATGTGCTGGTCGAAGACCCGGATCTTCGACAGACCCTTGGCGGATTGCATGGCCGAGATCGAGAAGGCCGTTGGTGATCTGAAGGCCCAAGGGGCCACGAAGATCGTCGTCACCGGTATGAGCCAGGGCGGTGCGGTTGCCCTCTATTACGGCGCCACTCATAGCGAGCTGGCGGGTATCGTCGCGCTGGCGCCCGCTGCCGATCCGGTCGATCCCTCGCCCTATCCCGATTTCATCCGAAGCCGCAAGACAGCCCAGCAAATGGCGGAGGCAGGGCAGGGCCAGACCGTCAGCGATTTCTTCGATGTGGTGAACGGCAAGACCGTTCCCATTCGTGCCAGCCCGAACAGCTTCCTGAGCTTCCATGGTCTCGACAGCCCCATCGTCACGATCAAGGCGATGATGACGACGGTGCTGCCGAAATTGACGATCCCGCTCTTGTGGGTCTCGGGGACGCGCGACAACGGCCAGCGCATCGCCGACAAGGCCTTTGCGACCGTGCCCGGCAATCATCTCGACCGCCACGAAACAGTCGATGCGGATCATGTGGAAACGCCCGATGCCTCGATCGCCGTGGTCGAGGATTGGTTGAAGACGCTGCAGTGATCCGAGGGCGGCCTCTCAGCCGCCCTGGTCTTCTCCCGTCAGCCTGCGATTGGCCTCGCCCAGCGAGCTTTTCTGCCGATGCGCCGCATCGAAGTTCGCCGGGTCGAGCCAGCGCTCGAAATTCTCGCGGATCGCCGGCCATTCGTGATCCATGATCGCGTACCAGGCGGTGTCGCGATTGCGGTTCTTGGTGATGATGTGCTGGCGGAAGATGCCCTCGAAGCGGAAGCCGAAATGCAGGGCGGCCGCGCGCGATGGCTTGTTCAGGGAATCGCATTTCCATTCGAGCCGCCGATAGCCCAGATCGTCGAACACATGGCGGAACATGAGATACATCGCCTCGCGCGGCAGACGCGTGCGCTGCGTCTTCGGCTCGTACCAGATATGGCCGACCTCGATCACGCCCTGGCTGGGGCGGATATTGAGGAAGCTCAGCATGCCTTTGGGATCGCCCGTCGCGACGTCGATCACGGTATAGAATTGCGGCTCGGTCAGCGGCGCCTGGGATTCGAGCCAGGCCATGAAGGCGGCTTCGCTGTCCCAGGGACCGTAGGGCATGTAGGTCCAAAGTTGTTTGGTCGCCTCGTCAACATGGCTCTGAACATAGAGTCGATGTCCGTGACGCTTCGGATCCACCAGCTCGAGACGCACATAGCGGCCTTCGAGCGATCCGTGGATCGGCGGTTTGCCGGAGGGAAATTTCGTCAGGGTCGGGCCAACGGGCAACATCGGGTCTTTTTCTCCGGTTCGGGCGCGGCGTGGGTTGCAGAGCCGACAAACTAGCGCGAGGCTGAGGCTCCTGTCGAACCGGCTGGAAAGGCGACAACGCAGGCCCCATGGATCGCCGATTCCGTCACCCCCGAGCCGCCGCATCCGAGAGAGGAAATCAAGCATGGAGATGGTTCAGCATTTTCGGTCCATGGCACGAAACAACGCCTGGTCAAACTATCGGCTGCACAAGGCCTGCGCAGGTTTGACCGAGGAGGAATTCAACCGGAAGCGGGTGAGCTTCTTCCCGTCGCTGCCGCTGACCATGCTGCATATCCTGGAGGTCGACTGGCTCTATCTGGACCAGCTCGAGGCGACGCCGACGGACCGCGATGCCATGGACTACAACCTGCCTTACCGGATGCTGGCCGAGCTGACCCCGGCGCAGCAGGCGATGGACCTGCGGCTGATTGCCTATTGCGAGCGGCTGACTGCGCAGACTATCGATGCGCCCGTGGTCATTCGCAGAGCCGATGGATACCGGCCGGTCAATCCCGCCTCGGCAGTCCTGAGCCACCTCTTCGTCCATCAAATCCATCACCGTGGTCAGGTTCACGCCATGCTGGCCGGAGCCTCCGTGCCGCCGCCGCAACTCGATGAATTCTTCCTGATCGAGGATCAGCCCCTGCGCGCGCCCGATCTGGCCGCGCTTGAGTTGCCCTGATCGCGGCCCTATAAGCGGCCGGTAACGGCACCGGCACCGCTGTCCTGGCACCGGCCGGGCCACCACGGAATCGTCATATTGGAAGGGGACCTTTCACCCATGTCCGCCATTCTCGACATCAGCGGCCGCGAGATTCTCGACAGCCGCGGCAATCCCACGGTCGAGGTCGACATCCTGCTCGAAGACGGTTCGCTCGGCCGCGCCGCTGTGCCCTCGGGCGCATCGACGGGCGCGCATGAGGCGGTCGAGTTGCGCGACGGCGACAAGTCGAAATATCAGGGCAAGGGTGTGCTGAAGGCCGTCGAGGCGGTCAACACCGAGATCTTCGACGCGATCGGCGGC
>NZ_JBOHKS010000231.1:0-8003 GCF_050729195.1 Hypericibacter sp. | reverse complement strand
GTCGGGCAGACGATGAAGCTGGCGAGCAGCTGGATGAAATGCCCGGTGCGCTCCACCTCGGCCAGCGCGCCCGCCGCGGTCTTTCCGGCCATCCGGCTGGGCAGACTCAGCTTCAACGGATCCTTCGACAGATCATTCACGGGCCTTCTCCTCTGTCTTGGCGTCGGCTTTGGGCTTCTCCCGGCGCCACCAGGCGCCGAGCTTCTCGATCGCGCGGTCGGCCTCTTCACTGGTGAGGTAGACCGGTGATCCGACCTGGCGCACGCGCTGGGCCAGGAAGGTTTCGAGCTTGGCGAAGAAGCCGGCCTTCATCGCGCCGGCGTCGATCAGCTTCCGCCAGATGAGGTTCATCAGCGCGATCTTGGCGGCGAAGCCCGGTCCCAGCGGATCGAGCCCGGCCATCTTGCGCTGCGTGTCGACCTTGGCCACGAAGGCGGCATCGGGCTGGAGGAACCCGACGCGATCGCACCAGCCGCGCAGCGCCTTGATGGCGATGTTGGCCTGGTCGGGACCGAGCCATTGCAGCGCCTCGACCCCGGTCATGCGCGTGACGAAGCGGGCCATCGCGTCCTCGCTGGGATCCTCGACCTCGCCCAGGTGGTAGAGCGACAGCCACAGCGCGCGGATCTTCGACGCCTGATCGGTCTGCGCCATCGGCCGCCGGCCGGCGCGCTTACCGCCCGGCTTGTCGCCCTTCCAGCCCAGCCGCTTGAACTCCCTGATGACCAGGTCCAGCTCGGCCGCGTCGCAGGCCTTGGACGACTCCTTGAAGGTGACCCGCTTCAGCAGCGCCCGATAGGTCCCGTCGTCGAGCGCCAGATCCTTCTTCGCAATGTGGATCTTCGACAGCATCTTTCTGCGCGCGTCGGTCTTAAGCTGCGCGTGCATTGCGGAGTATCCTCTTCAGCTTGCGGCAACGGTGACAGCGCCAGGGCGACTGACGGCGGATCGGCGTCGCCGCGGGAGTTGCCGACGGCATGGCCTCGAGCGCGGGTTGATCGATGGCGATGGTCAGGAGATCGACCAGGGCGAACTTGTCGACCTTTCGAAAATCGACATATTCGAGATTGTCGATCACGAAGCGCCTCAGATCGGCGCGTTCGATCGACCAGGGGTCGCCACCCTGCTGGGGCAGCCGCTTCGTCGGCCGACGCGTCGCCTTGATCTCGCCGGCGCCGCACATCAGGGTCACGGTCTTGTTGTCGAGCCCCAGCACGCGGGCGGCCGAAGTGCCGGAGAAGGTCTCTCTGTACCGCCGCGCAATTTTTAGCCGCTTGCATTTGTTCATGATCGCGGCGGCCGACCGCGGGAACCCATGCTCGCGGAAGATCCTCGCGGCCCGCTCCGGATCATGCAGCGGGACGCGGCCGAGCAGCTCCTTCTCCGCTTCGGTCCAGGGCGGTTCCTTCACATGCGGCATGGCCAGCCCGAGACGAAGCGCCTGCTTCGACAGCCACCAGCGCGGAACGCCCAGTTCGTTCGCCAGGGCCAGGACGGCGCCACGCCCCTTCAGCTCGGGCCACCGCTCCTGAATGCGTTCGTCGAGCGCCTCGCGCTCCGGGCCTCGCGGCCGGCGCGAACGCTGCTCCGGCATGTGTGCGCCCTTCAGCCCCAGCTTAGTGGCGGTTTGATAGACCGTACTGATGTTCCGGCGAGGAAGACGCGCCGCACAGAAGGCGGCGCCGTGAGTTTCATAATGGTCGAGCAGCACCTGTTTTTCTTCGTCGCTCCAGAAGCGATCGCTGTGCCGTCCCGGCATATGAGGCTGCGACAGTCGCGGCGCATGGCCGCGCAGCTGCCGGAAGGAAACGGGCTTGAGGGCCGGAACATCGTTCATGCGTCGATCCTCCGATCGATCGGCAGCATCGGCTTGACAATGCGTGCCGCTCGTTCCAATCCCTCGCCGCGGAATTCGACAGCGCCATGCCATTCGAGCAGCGCGACCGCTCCGTCGATCGCCGCCGGCACCACGCCTAAATGCCGCGCCAGATCAGTGACGAGCGCACCATCGGGTGCCAGCGGGATGAGCGCCTCGAAGAGCCGGCTCGCGAGTGGAGAAGCCTCGTCGCGCAGGAACGCCCGCACGCTATGGCGGCCGCCTCGCGGCGGCACATGACCCAGGATTTCGGCGGCTTCCTCGCTGGCTTCGATCAGCCCGTCCAGATCGAGGGCGGCGCGGACCTCGTCGGCACCGAGCTTGGAAGGGGCCTTTAACGCGGGCGACGCACCGATATGGCGCGAGCGGCAAGGGCCGATCTTGACCTGGGCCGGCTGACGCGAGAAGGCGGGGCCGACCGCAATGAACTGGCCGGGCTTCAGCAAAGGCAGGCGATCCGCGCCACGCCGGTTGTCCCAGCCGATCGTCTCGGAGGCGCGTTTGATGTCCAGATCCAGTGTGTTCATGCCGACCAGAAAATTATGGACCTCCGAAGCGACCGATTTCGCCAGGCGCGCCAGACGCTGGGTTGCCAACACACCGGTCAGGCCGCGCTTGCGGCCACGGCTCATCAGGTCCGTGACCGCATTGATGGCCGCCTTCCGCACGGAGCTGGCGGCCGACATGTCTCCGCCGAAGGGTGCGAACAGATGCGCCTCGTCGATCGCGACCAACATCGGGTGCCAATGCTCGCGCGGCGCTTCGATCAGAGCGTTGAGAAAGGAGGCGATCGCCTTCATCTGGCCCTCGCGATCCAGCTCGGATAGATCCAGCACGAGAGACACAGAATGCTCGCGCACCCGGCGTGCCATCACCGCCAGCGCGCCGCCATCGAAGCGGTGGCATTCGATCCGCGGGATGCCCAGTGTCTCGGCGAGGCTGCTGAACTCGCCTTCGGGATCGGCGATGATCTGGGGAACGCGTCCGAAAGCCTGCTCGACCAGGCGACGCAGCAGATAGGATTTGCCAGCACCCGAGACGCCCTGGATCAGGAGTCGGCCTTCGACCAGCTTCAGGAGGCTCATTCCCAGCATACCGCCGCCGTCGATGTCGCCGAGCGGAAGTTGTTCCGGTCCCAGCGCCGGCGGCAGAGATTTGGGCATGGCGGCGATCGCCACCACGGGCGCCTTCACACCGCGCGGCCCGAAGCTGCGCTCGCCGAGGCCGCGCGAGAAGATCGCCTCCTGCTTGTCGTTGATCCGGCTCACGTTCTGACTCCCTCGCTTCTGGGGTTGAACCCCGCTCCGTCGAACAGATCCATCTGCGTCTGGACCAGGCGCCAATAGCTCACCTGGTACCCATTCGTGTTGGCGCCGAGCCTCGCCAGCGCCACCAACTCGCGTTCGACCAGCTCGCCGCGTCGCGGCGTCACCCGGTTGATCTGCCACTGGAGATGATCGGCGATCTGCTGGTCGCTCGCCTCGCGCAGCACGAGCAGTGCGCCGATGACATCGCGCTGGCGGTCGGTGACCTCGACCGTCTCGTAGGCCCAGCGGGAGGTGGGAGCGACCGTCATCAGCAGCGGCCCGCCAGCGCGCTGATATGGCAGCGCTTCGGCGAGCGCCAGGTCACGTCGAACATGATGGCGCGCGCGCAATAGGCGATGTGGCCGTGCTCCATCGCGACCTCGTGCGCCAGCCCGAGGCCCGGAACCATCTGGACGTCGCTGACAACCCGGCCGAGGCGATTGCCGCCAGGCGCCATCACCAGGACCGTCGCGCCGTTTTCGAATCCGGGAGTCATGCTGCGCTGCCTGCGCACAGTTCGGGGAAGGCTGCCGAGACGATCGTCGGCAGGGCGCGCAGATCCACGCGCTCGGCATCCGTCAGCCGCCCGCCGGCGCAGCCGCGCAACGGCAGGATCGAATGCCAGTCGTCGTCGCGCGAGCAGCGGAACAGATAGAATTCGGATCCGTCCGATAGTTTCACGTGAAACAGAATTGTTTCCTGTGGCATCGGCGGCTGCGCCTGCACCGCCTCGACTTCGAATTCGAGCAGATCTGTCGCCATCACAACCCCCAGGGCTGGATCGGTCGCTTGGCCAGCGCGACCGCGAGGCAGAAGATCCCGATCGCGATCAGGCCGCAGATCACGCCGATCAGGAGGAATGGCGCCGCCACGATCAGCGCCACGCCCAGAAGCGCCAGGTTGAAGCGGCCCATATCAGCGAGCGGCGAAGCGGCCATATGGCGTCTCCTCGGGGCTGGGCTCGGCCGGCTTGGCCGTCCGCGTGTAACAGATGGCGTAATGCTTGCTGCAATAGGCCGAGCCGAACTGCCGATCCGCTTCGCAGAAATGAAAGCCGGCGGCGCGCGGATCGCCGATCGGATAGCGGCAACGGCCGCCGATCCCGTCGAGCAAGGGCGCCGCCGCGATCGCGGCGCTGACGGCGATGGGTGTCGGCGCGCGTCGGGCGCCGCTCCGTCCGGCGTGGCCGGTGGAGAGGGCTACGGCGGGCGCCGGGGCAGGCGCCGCCGCGATCGGGGCGGGCGCGATCGGGGCGGGGCTAGCCTTCGCCAGCGGCCGCTGCTTTTTGAAATTCGCCGGCTGCGGCTTGCTCCGCTGCGGCTTCAGTCCCGCCGCCTGGGCGCGGCTGATGATGCTAGCGACCTGGTTCCTGCTCAGGTCCAGCTGGGCCGCGATCGCGGCATAGCTCCAGTCGAGGCTGTAGAGCTTCAGGATCCGGTCGCGGGGTTCGGTCTCGGTCATGATTGCCTCGCCTCTTTGATGCAGCGTTGGAGATTGGCGACAAGGGTCTCGGCCTGGCCGACCGACATGTGCAGCAGCAGGCCGGGAAGGGTGCTCGCGAGTTCGAGCGTCACCGTGCCGCGCCCGGCCCAGCACAGGCTCTTGCCGCGATAGCCCTGGGGCGCTGCCGGTTCGGGCGGCGCGATCTCCGCGACCGGCATCGGCGGCGGCTGGAGCCTCTGCTCAGACATCGCAGCACCTCTCGATGACCTGGCCGCATCGCTTGCACTGCGTGTGGCCGTGAACCTTCAGCTCGGGATCCGCCTCGCCGCAGAAGGGGCAGGCGATCCAGCGGCCGGCCTGGTCGCGCAGGGCCGGATGGTCCGGGCGCTCATAGCCCTCGGCCACCGCCAGGCCGAGCAGCCAGGCGTCGTCGCCGATCATGTCGTCGATGTAGTGCTTGCCCTTGCGCAGCCGCGTGATGACGTGGCCACGCCGGCGCATGAACAGCACCGCGCCATAGAGGCGCTTCGGCTCGCGCAGATCCCGCAGGGTGTCGGTCGCGGGGCTGCTCATGCGACTTCCTCAAGACAGGTCTCGAACGGCGCGATGTCGAAGGTCTCGCCATCGGAGCCGATCGAGACGCCGGGGATCTTCAGGGCATGCTTGGGGTCGTCCAGCATGGCCTGCTTGTTCGGCTCAATCGCCACGCGGATGAACTTCGCGAACGCGCGCTTTCCCTGGCAGAATTCGATGACCTTCTCGACGCCGCGCAGCGACACCTTGGCGGGCAGCTTTCGCCAGCTGATGTCGCCGTCGGGGAACTTGAAGCTCTTGCGCTTGCCGCCACCCGTCAGCGGGCCGCGCCATTTATCGCAGTACGCTTCGATCCGCCGTTCCAGGCTGGCGGCTTCCTTGACGAACGGCTCGGCCAGCTTCTGATGCTTGGTGTTGACCGTGGCCAGCTCGGCATTCATCGCCGTCTCGGTACGTTCCAGATCGCGCCTTACCTCACCGAGGCGCTTGATCAACGCGCTGCAGTCGCGCATGCGGCCAGGGACCAACACCGGTTCGACAACCGCTTTAGGCGCCTTCGCCATGATCACCTCCACCCGAGGAGCCGCGCGAGCCAGCCGCGGCGGCGGGATCCCGCCAGCCGCGTGGCCGTCGCCATATGCATCGGCAGCAGCCGTCCCTGGCTGCGCTTGAAGTTGCGCCGCCGCGCCGTTTCGTCGAGCTGCTCGCGCCAGCCCGGCCTCGGCTCTTTCGCCGGCTCGGAGACGATGGCGGCCGGATCGGCCGGCTGGCCGTCGATCCGGATGTCCGTGATGGCAGGCCCTTCCAGCATGACGAGGTTCATGGCGTGACGGCCTCCGCTGCCGCTTGCTTCGCTTCGTGTTTCCGGACGATGCCCTCCAGCACAGCGACGATGCCCGCATAGGCTCCGACGGGATCGATCTGGATGGCGCGCTCGATCGCCTGGCGCGTGTGTTCCTCCAGCCGCGCGAGGGCCACGTCGATGATCGGGTCGATGCCGAGCAGCTGCCGGCACTCCAGCTCGATCCGCTCGACATAGGCGCGAGTGCCCTTGTCCGCGAACATCCACGAGTCGATGACGTTGAGGGCATGCAAGACCGTCGAGTGGTCGCGGTGCCCGCAGACACGACCGATCTCCGGCAGCGACATCACCGTGAGCCGCTTCATCATCCACATGGCCAGCTGGCGCGGCCGCGCCACGTCGCGGGCGCGGCGCTTCGAGACGAGGTCGTTATGGCTTTTGCCGCTGACCTCGGCGATGTGGCGGAGGATGAGATGCCCCGGGCGCAGCGAGTCCGTCGGAACCAACCCGGCAGCGACGACCACCTTCCGCTCCGGCGGGCGCCATTTCGGCAACCTGGCCGTCGACGGCGCCCGCAATGTGCTGGCCGTAAAGCGCTCGCTCATGCCGCACCTCCGCCGCCCGCGATGGGGCGGCGTCGGTGACGGTCGAGATCGACGATCTTCTCGTCGGCGGGCGGCTCGCCCGACCGCCGCGCATGAAGCGGGACGGTCAGGCTTTCGATCTGGCGGGCCGTGTCGGCGTGGACGATGAGCAACTGCTGGACGGCAGTGAGCTGCTGCTGACTGACCGCCCGGCCGGTCGCCAGGTGGCCGCACATGTCGCCCACCGCCATCGCCAGGTCTTCGAGCTTCTGGCTAAGCATGGGCCGCCTCCTCCTCGTGGCGGCCGTCGCGCCGGAGATCGCGCTCGGCCGCCTCGATATGCTCGACCTGGATCGCCTCGCCCTGCGCGAACAGCGCCGCCATCCGAAGCGCCTTCATCATCAGCCGCAGGCCGCCCGGCTTGAGCGCGATCGCCTTCAGAGCATCCCGCTCGGCCTTGCCTCTGACATTGAGGGTTGCGGCCAGCGCATCGACATCGCCTTCCTTCGCGCGGACCAGGGACAGCGGCTTGCCGATGCGGCTGTAGAACTGCGCGAAGTTGTCGTTCTCCGACTGCTTGGCCCAGATCTGGTTGAAGACCTTGGCGTTGCCGGAGAGGGCGAGGCCGCAGGTGCCCTTGGCGGCGTCGTAGATGGCGCGCAGCATTTCGAGCGACTGCCGCTTGAGGTGCTGCGCCTCGTCCACGACGATCAGGCCGCGCGTCCCCTTGATCGTTTTCAGCACCGCCTCGAACAGTTTCTGCGGATGCTGCGGCATGTCGCGGAAGCCCATGGCCTCGGCGAGCTGGCTCAGCATCACCGTCATGCCGGCGGTCGCCGGGTTGGCTTCCATGATCCAGACGTTCGGATGGGTATCGCGGTAGCGCTCGATCGTCTTCGACTTGCCGAGGCCGGCGCCGCCATAGATGACGGCGAGGTCCGCCGTCAGCTGAGTGAAGGTCAGCACCTTCATGATCTTCTTGGCCGTCGGCGTCTCGACCCAAGCCGGGTCGGCGGGCATCAGGGCGCCTAGTTCGGCGCTCTTGGCGCTGGCGGCGAGCCAGGCCATCACCTTCGCCGACACCTTGTTGTTGTCGCCCTTGTATTCGCCGTTGAACCAGGCGCTCAGCGTGCCCGCCGAGAGCCCCACCTGGCGGGCCACATGCCCCTGGCTGTAGCCCTCTTCGTCCATGTAGGCGCGCGTGCGCTCGCGCACGTCGTCGGGGTTCAACGGCACCACTTTCTCACTGGTCTCGCTCATGCTAGGTTGCCCTTCTTGCTACGGGCGCCGGTTGATCCGGTGCCCTTCCTTCGCGGCCGGGCACCATGCCCGGCCGTTTTTCTTTGGCCTCACTCGGCGCCGCTGCGCCGCCGCTTCTCCAGCAGCTCGACGCGGGCGCTGAACGCGTCGTCGACCTGTTCCTGCGTCATCCGCCGGCGCGCCGGCGCGGCGCCGAG
>NZ_JBOHKS010000230.1:0-5856 GCF_050729195.1 Hypericibacter sp. | reverse complement strand
CCCCTACCCCCTCCCGCAAGGGGAGGGGGCGTGGATTCTTTTTGGTCACGCAAAGAGGCCGTGCAGGTACCAGCGCGAGACGGTCTGTTCGCGGTAGAGCCAGAAGCGGCGGCCTTCGCTGTCTTCGACGCGGTAATAATCCCGCGTGTCGCTGACCGAAGAACCCGACGTGGCCGGGCGCCACCATTCGGGGGTGATGCGCTCGGGGCCTTCGACCAAGCGGATGCGGTGCGGGCGGGCGCGCCAGCGGAACGAGGTCGGCAGCGCTTCGGATTCGATCGCGTCGGTTTCGAGCGGCTCGGGACGCGGCAGCAGCCGCACCGGGCGGACCGTGGTGAGCGCGATCGCGGTCCAGCGCTCGGCCTTCCCGGCCAGGGCCGGCACCGGCGCCACCGCGCGCTCGGGCAGATGGCTTTCCTGCGGGGCCGGACGCGTCAACCGCACGGGGACGGGCTCGTTGGCGAAGCGGCCATTGGCGAAGAGATCGGCGAGTGCCGCCAAGGCCGCCTCGTCGACCGCGCGCTCGATCGCCGTCTCGTCGAGGGGCTCGGCGGATTCGATCGTGGCCGGCAGCAGCGGTATTTCGATGGAAACACGCTGCGCGGCTTGAGCGCGTTTCTGGCTTTGCGCCCGGGCCTGGGCCAGCACCAGCTGCAGATCCTCGAGCGGCTCGGCCTGCGTCGCCGTCAGGCTCATCGCCTCGATCCCGAAGCCCGGATCGAGCCGGTCGAACAGCTTGGCGAAGAGCCGGCGCAGCGCGTGGGGATCGCGGTTGGGACGGCTGGTCCCGATCGAGAAATGCTGCAGGCTGCCATCGACGCGGAAAAGCGCCAGACGCAACTGGCGGGCCCCCAGCTGCTCCGACGCCAGATGACCGCACAGCCCCGCCAGCATCCGGTCGAGCGCCGCGGCGATCGCGGGCGCCTCGACGATCGGCTCGGCAAAGGCGAGCCGCGCCTCATGCGGGCTCGCCGGCGTGCGCGGATTGATCGGTTCGTCGATGCGGCCCAGCGCCTGGTCGAGCCGGCGCGCGGGCTCGAGCCCGAAGCGGCGCAGCAGCGCCGCGCGCGGCAAGGGGTAAAGCTCGGCAATGGTCTTGAGCCCCAGCCGCTCGAGCTCGGCGGTCTGAACCGGTGACAGGCGCAGGGCGGCGACAGGCAGGCCCGCGATCGCCTCGCGCGTCCCGCCCGAGGGCAGGATGACCGTGTCGCTGTCGCGCGCGAGCGTGGCGAAGCGCGCCGCAGCCCAGGCCGCACCGGGCGTATCGGCGATGGCGAAGCGGATGCGATAGCCGAACCGGCGCAGGCGTTGCGCCAGATCCTCGATCATCCGAGTCTCGCCGCCGAAGAGATGGGCGCAGCCGGTGATGTCGAGGAAAATCCCGTCGGCGCCATCGACCGCGACCCAGGGGCTGAAGCGCGCGCACCAATCGGCAAGCTGCGCCAGCGCCGCCGCATCCTTGTCGGGATGGCTCGGCCGCACCGCGAGATCGGGAACCAGGGCCCGCGCATCGGCCAGCACCATGCCGGGCACGAGGCCCGCGGCCGACGCCGTCTCATCGATCGCGGCCAGGAGCGCGCGGCCGTTCGCGGCCGTGACCGTCACCAGCGGGCGCGATGCTTCGGAAGCCCAGCCAAGGCGCGGCTCGTTCAGCCGGACCTTGCCCAGCCGCACCTCGCGATGAACCGCAAGCCCCTCAGCGCGCCGCGACGCGATCTTGAGCCGGTCGGTCGCCCAATGCGGCAGCCACAGTGATACCACCCGTTTCACGACAACCCTCCAACAACCAATCTCCGGTTCGACCCCCGCGGCAGCGCAGCAACGAGACGCGCCAGCGCGGCTTGGCGCCTTGCGCATTCGCCGACCAGACCTGCCAGCGCGTCACCGCCGCGGTCGGATTGCGCGAGGGCCCGCGGCGCAGCAGCAGGCAGGCGATGCCGCCGGTCTCGGCCGCAAGCTGCAGCCGCCGGCTGGCGGTCAGGTCGATCTCCTCGATCTCGCCCAGCACCGCGGCGAGGCCGGGGCAGCGCAAGCCTTCCTCGAGCGCGCGCAACAGCGCCTGCGGGCGGCGGAAGTCGGCCAGCAGCACGCGGTTGGGCGAGAGCCCATAGCGCGCGAGGCCGGGGGCATAGATGTCGGCGCCGGGCGTCCAGAGCACCGGGCGCTGCGAGGCCTTGACCAGCCGCCCCAGGAGGAAGGCGGCAAAGCCGGTGGCAGCGGCGCTGCCATCGATCGAGGCGATCTCATGCAAGGCGCCCTGCACCAAGCCGCCGCCCAGCGCCTGGTCCAGCTCGGGCAGGCCCAGCCGAACCCGCGCCGTGGCCGCCCCGGGACCGAAGCCTCCGACCGCCGCCTTCAGCGCCTCGAGCCGGGCCGAAGCCGGGGAACTCGTGATTGCCGCTCCATCCGCCATCGCTGCTCTCCTGCTGCCCGGACCGACGGCCGAAAACCGTCCTCTTCGGGGCAAAACGTCCCGTTCCGCTCGTTGTTCCTGTTTTGTTCTAGATATTCCCAAACGAGGAGTCAAGAGCCGCCAAGCCTCCCCGGCCCTGCCTCAGGGGGAGAACGTCTCGTTTTTGGGCAGCGCCCGAGGGGCGCTCGGTCCAGGACTGGCCCTCCAGCACCTCGATCGATTCCGAGGATACGATGGGCTTCAGCGCCTTGGCGAATATCCGGCCGATGATCGAAACCATGCCGCTCGAACGCGCGTCGGAAGCCTATGATCGAATGATGAGCGGCAAGGCCCGCTTCCGGATGGTGCTGACGACCGGGAAATAAATGTCGGCCGGCTGAGCCAGAAGGCGGCCGCCCATGCAACAACGTCGGAGCCCCATTCTACGCGCGATTTTCCTGGCCGGTCTTCTGGCCGCGGGACTTTGTCATCCTGCCCGCGCCGACACGGCCGACGGCGCCACTACCGAGACCGCGATCATCGTTCCGGCGACCAACGAGTTCGAAGGGGTGGATGCCGAGTATGGCTATATCCAGGATCACTATCCCGGCTGGCAGCATGCGCAGCAGTCGCTGATCCAGGACGCCGGCAAGATCTACGACCGGATCGAGATCGTCGGCCCCGACGGCATCCGCAAGACGATCTATTTCGACATCACCGACTGGTTCGGCAAACCCTAGCCGCCGCTGAAGCGCGGTTTGCGTTTCTCGGCGAAGGCCGCCAGCCCCTCGCGATAGTCGGCGCTTTCGACCGCTTCATAGGCCTCGCGCCATTCCTCGGGGCTGAGGGGCTTCGCATCCATCAGCCGGCGCGCCATGCGCTTATGCAGGCGATGCGAGCTCGGCGCGCCATCGGTCAGGCGGCGCAGCGTCTCCGCCACCTCGGTTTCGAGCTTCTCCGCCGGCACCACGCGCGTGACAAGCCCCTTGGCTGCAGCTTCGCCCGCCTCGAACAGCCGGCCCTCGAGCAGGATCTCGAGCGCGGTCGCGCGGCCCACCGTCTCGATCAGATCGCCCAGCTCCGGCCAGGGCATCACCACGCCCACCTTCTGGATCGGCACGCCGAAGCGGCTGCCTTCGGCGGCGATGCGCAGATCGCACATGATCGCGATCTCGAGCCCCGCGCCGACGCAAGCACCCCGGATCATCGCCACCGTCGGCAGCTTCAGATCGCGCAAGCCATGAAGCGCCGCCACCATCACGCGACCATAGGCCTCGGCATCGCCGGCGGTCGCGCGCGTTCGGGCGAACTCCGCCAGATCGGCGCCGGCGGCGAAGGCCTGGCCGGCCCCCTGGACCCGCAGGGCGCGCAAGGACGGATCCGCCTCGATCTCGCGCAGAACCTCGCCCAGCCGATGCCACATGGCGAGATCGAGCGCGTTCAAGCGCTCCGGCCGGTTGAGCGTCAGGGTCGCGACGGCGCCCTCGCGCGTCAGCAACACCGAATCGGAAGCGGCCTGGCTCATGTTCCGGTCCGCTCCTGGCGCGATTTCAAGATCAACGCGCCCAAAAACACCAGAAGACAGAGGCCGAAGAAAACAATCAGGACGAGAGCCAGCGCGAGGTTCTCGGCGGGCGCCAGCGCGAGAATGAATCCTCCCAGCGCCACAAACCCCGCGCTTACAACGGCCAGGAAAACCAGGCCAAGCTTGCTATGGCCGCGCAACGAATTCTGCAGGCTTTCGCGATAGGTCAGGCGCTCTTCGGAGTAAGGCAACCCTCGCGTCAGCTGTTGCACATAGCCCGCCGTGAGCGCGGTCACAGCCAGGACCAGCAGCATGAGATAAATGACGGAGTCATGGGCCAGCCTGACAATGGCGATGAGCAGCGGAATGATCGCCAAGAGCAGGATATAAAGACGCTTGATCGACCTGCGCAGCCGCTCGGCGGTCTCGGCGTCCGTGATGATGCGGCCGCGGCCGTGGGTGCCATACGGATAGAAAACGTCGCGGCCCTGCGCATCCTTGCGGAAGCTGGCATTGGTGAGGCCGTCGAAATAGCCCATCCCCCGAGTCTCCCTGGTTCGAACACGGATTCCAGACGCTCCGGGCCGCCAGGGCAAGGCCCATTTCCCTTACTCACTTTGGGGCCGTAGCGCCCTTGCCAAGCCGGCAGCGCTCACCGATCTTAAGGCCATGACTTCCGCACCGAGTTCCCAGAGCTTCTATCTCCTGCCCGAAAGCCGTGGCGTCCTTGCCATTGCGGGCGACGACAAGACCGAGTTTCTGCAGGGCCTCGTTTCCAACGATGTCGCCAAGGCCGGCCCTGCACAGGCGCTCTATTCGGCCTTCCTTACGGCGCAGGGCAAATATCTGCATGACTTCTTCCTGGCCGAGGCCGGCGGCAGCTTCTACATCGACTGCGAGGCCGGGCGGCGCGACGACCTGAAGCGCCGGCTCTCGCTCTACAAGCTGCGCTCGAAAGTGACGATCGCCGACGCGACCGCGAGCCATGCGGTCGCCCTGCTGTTCGGCGGCGATGTGCTGACGCGTCTCGGGCTCAAGCCGGAACCGGGCTCGGCCAAGGCTTTCGCCGGTGGCGTCGCCTATGTCGATCCGCGCCTGGCAGCCCTCGGTGCGCGCGCCGTGCTGCCGCGCGAGGGTGCGGCGGCGACCCTCCAGGCGGCGGGATTCACGGCCGGCGACAGCGCCACTTACGATCGCCTCCGCATGTCGCAAGGCGTGCCCGACGGCAGCCGCGATCTGCCGGTCGAGAAGGCGATCCTGCTCGAGAACGGCTTCGACGAGCTGCATGCGATCGACTGGAACAAGGGCTGCTATCTGGGCCAGGAGCTGACCGCGCGCACGCGCTATCGCGGCCTCGTGCGTAAGCGGCTGCTGCCCGTGACGATCGACGGCCCCACCCCCGCGCCCGGCACACCCGTCATGCTCGGCGACAAGGAAGCCGGCGAAATGCGCTCCGCCATCGACGGCATCGGCCTGGCGCTGCTGCGCCTCGAGCATGTGGAGGGCGCGCCGGCGCCGACCTTGCGCGCCGGCGAGGCGACGCTGACGGCGAAGAAGCCCGACTGGGTGAAGCTGCCGGAGACATAAACTTAATGTGATCGCTACGCTCTACTTTCAAGCTTAGAGCGCGCTCTACGCCAACCACGCCCCCTCCCCTTGCGGGAGGGGGTAGGGGGAGGGGAACCACGAGTGCGGGCGAAAGCCCGCTCCGTCTTCGATCTTCCCCACCATGCACCTGTCGCGAATCTAGGCTAGCTTCTGAGGCGATCGACCCTATCGCTTGAAGGAGCTCTCTCATCATGGCCCGCCCCCGACTGCGCGACCTCGGCATCGTCACCGGCCGGCTCGATCCGGGACCGCTCAATGCCATCACCGATGTCGAGGGCGTGCGGGTCGGCCATTCGACCCTGATCAGCGATTCCCCGCGCGTGGTGCGCAC
>NZ_JBOHKS010000229.1:0-13424 GCF_050729195.1 Hypericibacter sp. | reverse complement strand
GAACTCCGCCAGCCCGATCATGCCCAGCCGGAACGGACTCCCGGTCAGGTCATAGACCTGCCAGCCGATCGCCACCGCCTGCATCTGCATGGCGATGGTGGCGAGGAAATTGGCGGCACCGAAGAGCGCGAAATTGCGATGGCGGAACGCGCCGAGGCCGGGGAGGGGCAATGTCATGATGGGCCAGCGGCAAGCGTCACGCTGAACTCGATCGAACGGTGATCCGAGCCAAGCGGGGGACCGGGTGCGATGCGAACGAGCGAGATCGCGCCACGCCGCAGGGCATGGTCGATCGGGATTCCAAGCGGCCCAAGCCAGGCCGGCCAGGTGGCGAGGCGTCCCCGCGTCGCGTTGAGGAGGCCCGTCGTTCGGATGAAATCACGATAGAACGGAGACCAGGGCGTCACATTGAAGTCGCCCGCCACCAGCAGAGGACCCTCGATACCGGCGCAATGGGAGGCCAAGCGCTCGAAATAGTCGTTTCGCATGGCGCTGCGAGGCCCGTCGCCGGGAGAAGGAGCATGGATGCCCAGCAGCGTGATGCTAACCCGCCCAGAAAGCGCCACGACCGCTTCCTCGAACGAAAAGCCGGCGGCCAGGCGAGTCTGCTCCAAGGAAAGGCCATACTTTTGATGGGCGATGCTCTCGACCAGCGGATGATAGGTCCGGGTTTGGAGGATGGGCAGACGGCTCAGGATGGTCGGTCCGCTCGCATCGGGCCAACGGGCATTCGAGCGATAAGGGTATTCGGCCTCGAGGCGCTCGATATGCGACAGCCAATCCTGGCGAGGTTCCGCCAGAACGAGAATATCAGCTGTCGCGCTGCGCAAGATTTCGATCGCCCGGACTCGCCGTCCGTTGGACCATTGGAGATTGGCGGCGAGCACCCGTATCGAAGGTTTGCCTTCCGCGATGCTGCGAACAGGCGCCGGCTCGTTTCCTCGCCAGATCAGGCCCTGCCATGATGCAATTGCGACGCTCAAGATCGCACCGGCGATCTCGTGCTGCGACAAAAACAACGCCACCAGCGCCACGCCGACCAGCGCATAGTGCAATCGAAAATGCGTCAGAAGATCGAGAGTCCAGTGGCGGCGCGCGAAGACAGCCGCGACGCCAGTCGCCACAAGCCCGAACAGGGCGACCCAGGCGATGGCCGATATCATCGAAATTACTTCCCCTGCGGACAGGCTGATGGTCGAGGTCCGGGCTGCGTGCGCGTGACGCCCATGAACGTCATTCGGCGGAGCGCCCTACCCCTTCGCCAGACGGTCCACGATTCCGACGAGATCGGCATGGCGCTCGCAGATTGCGTCGGCACTGGTGCGGTCCTTGTCGGCGGGACGCGTGGCGGTGAAGAGGATCGCCTTCATGCCGAGCGCCTGCGGCCCTTTGACGTCGTTATGGTCGCGATCGCCGATATGGACGATCTCCTCGAGGCCCACGCCCATCTGCTTGGCGGCCGATTCGAACATCGAACGGTGCGGCTTCGAATGGCCGACCTCGTCGGAGAAGGCGAAACCGTCGAAGAAACGCGCGAGGTCGTAGCTCTCGAGCAGCCGGCGCAGGGAATGCCCGGGCGAGACGATCGCATCCGACACGATGCAAGTCTTGTAGCGGCCATGCAGCCCTTCGAGCGCCTCGCGGATGCCGGGGATGAGGTCGGGACGGATGACGACCTCCATCTCCTCATGCGCGGTCACGACCTTCGCGAACTCGGCCTCTGGCAGGCGGCGACCCAGCCCCTTGAGCGCCACCTGCAGCCGCTCGCCGATCGGCCAGGTGACATGCTGGTCATGCCAGACCTTGTTGAAGGCGGCATCGGCCACGTCATAGGCGAGCTTCACCCGGTCGAACTCGATCGGCTGCTGGCGGTTGAGCGCGTCCCAGAGGAGATGGCGGCGCTCCTCCTTCTTCGTCTTCAGCCCCTGCGCCTTGCGCTTGGGCTCGTCGGAATCGTCATGGACGATGGTGTCCCACAGATCGAAGGTGATGGCGCGAAGCGGGCGGCCCATGAGGCGACGATCTCCTGAAAGGCGGGGAGGAAGCGTGCTGCGGGAACAGCGGGCGTGACCTTACCGGGAGGCCAGAAACCCCGCAACTCGTGTCAGCCATGCAAGAACCGCGTTTCGATCTGGCGTCAGCGGAAAAAACCCTTAAAATCCACGTCCTTCCGCCGCCTTGGAGTTCGCGTGTCCGACCGCTTCCTTCTGCCCCGTCCCCCCTCCTTTTGGCCGAGCCGGCGCCAGTTCCTCGCAGGTACCGCGGCCGCCGCATCCTGGGCGGCGCTCGGACCCAGGGCACGGGCCGAGGGCACCAACGGCAAGGCCCATGCGCTGGCCATGCATGGCGAGCCCAAATACGGACCCGACTTCAAGCATTTCGACTATGTGAATCCCGACGCGCCGAAGGGCGGTCAGCTGCGAATGAGCGTGGCCAACAGCACGACCTTCGAAAGCTTCAACCCTTTCATCGTTCGCGGCTCCCCCGCCGCCGGCAGCGGCGGCACGTATGAATCACTCACCATCCAAAGCAATGACGAGGCATTCACCCAATACGGATTGCTGGCGCAATTCATCGAGACACCCGACGACCGGTCCTGGGTCGGCTTCACGCTCAACCCCGCCGCGCGCTGGTGGGATGGCACGCCCGTCACGCCCGAGGACGTCGTCTTCAGTTTCGAGACGCTCAAAACCAAAGGGAAGCCTCTCTATCGCTTCTATTATCGCAGCATCGCCAAGGTCGAAAAGACGGGCGACGCCGAGGTCCGGTTCAGCTTCGTCCCCGGCGACAACCGCGAGCTGCCGCTGATCGTCGGCCAGTTGCCCGTGCTCTGCAAAGCCTATTGGGAGCCCCGCGATTTCGAGAAACCGTCGCTGGACCTGCCGGTGGGCAGCGGCCCCTATCGAGTGACCAACTACGAACCGGGGCGCTATGTCGTGACCAGCCGCGTGCCAGACTATTGGGGCCGGGACCTGCCGGTGAATGTCGGGACCAACAATTGGGATTCGGTGCGTTACATCTATTACAAGGACGAAACGGTGGCGCTGGAGGGCCTCAAGGCCGGCGACTTCGATTTCAGGCAGGAGCGCTCCGCGAAAATCTGGGCCATCGGCTACAACATTCCGCAGATCGCCGACGGCCGGATGGTGAAGGAGCAGATCCCCAACGAGGATCCGACCGGCATGCAATGCTTCGCCTTCAATATCCGCCGGCCAATCTTCCAGGATCGCCGCATGCGTCAGGCGCTGGGTTACGGCTTCGACTTCGAATGGTCCAACAAGGCGCTGTTCTTCGGGCAATATACCCGCACTGCCAGCTATTTCTCGAACACGGAGCTGGCTTCGTCCGGGCTGCCACATGGCGAAGAGCTCAAGATCCTCGAGAAATATCGAGGCAAGGTCCCGGACGAGGTCTTCACCTCGACCTATGAGCCGCCCAAGACCGACGGCACCGGCAATGTTCGCGACAACCTCCTGAAGGCGCGCGCCCTGCTCCAATCTGCCGGCTGGGTGATCAAGGACAAGAGGCTGGTGAAGCAAGAGACCGGCGAGCCGTTCGAATTCGAGTTCCTGCTTTACGATCCGCTGTTCGAGCGCATCGTGCTGCCCTTCCTGCGCAATCTCCGACGCCTGGGCATCTTCGCAACCCTACGGACCGTCGGCGTCGCCGAATATCAGAATCGTTTGGACAATTTCGACTTCGATATGATCATCGGCGGTTTCGGACAATCCCTCTCTCCCGGCAACGAACAGACTGAATATTGGGGTTCGGCCGCGGCCGACCAGACAGGGAGCCAGAACGTCATCGGGATCAAGGATCCCGTCGTCGACGAGCTGGCGGATCTGGTGATCGCCGCCCCCGACCGCGAAAGCCTGATTCAACGGACGCGCGCGCTCGACCGGGTCCTGCTGTGGGGCTTCTATGTCATCCCCAGCTGGCATCTCCGAAGCTACCGGGTCGTCTATTGGAACAAATTCTCGCGACCGGCAATCTCGCCCAAATACGACCTGGGCCTGGATACCTGGTGGGTTGACCCCGCGAAGGCCGCTGCGCTGGCCGGCAAGCAGTCGAGCTGAGGCGAGGGCCAGGCAACCACGATGCTCGCATATATCATCCGCCGCCTGCTGCTGATCATCCCGACCTTGTTCGGCATCATGGTCATCAACTTCGCCATCGTACAGGTGGCTCCCGGCGGCCCGGTCGAGCAGACCATCGCCGAGCTCGAAGGTCGGGGCATCTCCGCCACCGAGCGTATCACCAGCAGCGGCGGCGAAACGGTAGGCACCACGGACAGCCGCTATCGGGGCGCGCGCGGGCTCGATCCCGAATTCATCAAGGAAATCGAGAAGCTCTACGGCTTCGACAAGCCGCCGCTCGAGCGCTTCATCGACATGATGAAGCATTATGTGCGGTTCGATTTCGGCGACAGCTTCTTCAAGGGCCGGCCGGTCGTCGATCTGGTCATCGAGAAATTCCCGGTCTCGATCTCGCTCGGGATCTGGACGACGCTCCTCATGTATCTGGTGTCGATTCCGCTGGGCATCAAAAAGGCGGTAAAGGACGGCTCCCGCTTCGACATCTGGACCAGTGTCGTCATCATCACCGGCAACGCCATTCCCTCCTTTCTCTTCGCCGTCCTGCTGATCGTGCTGTTTGCGGGCGGCAGCTACCTGAACTGGTTCCCCCTGCGCGGCCTCGTCTCGGACAATTGGGGCGACCTGTCCTGGCCACAGAAGATTCTGGACTATTTCTGGCATCTGGCCCTGCCACTGACGGCGCTGCTCGTCGGCAGCTTCGCCAGCCTGACGATGCTCACCAAGAACTCCTTCCTGGAGCAGATCAACCAGCAATATGTGATCACCGCCCGGGCCAAGGGCCTGACCGAAAGGCGCGTGCTCTACGGCCATGTGTTTCGCAATGCGATGCTGATCGTCATCGCCGGCTTCCCCGGCGCCTTCATCGGCATCCTCTTCACCTCCTCCCTCCTGATCGAGATCATCTTCTCGCTCGACGGGCTGGGACAGCTCGGCTACGAGGCGGTCATCAATCGCGACTACCCGATCATCTTCGCCACTACCTATTTCTTCACCCTGTTGGGGCTGGTGATGAATCTGGTGGGCGACATCACCTACACCCTGGTCGATCCGCGCATCGATTTCGAGAGCCGCCGCGTATGAGCGCCGCCGAGGAAACAACCGCACCGCCGATGTCGGTCCTGGCGCGCGCCTATGCCGACCGCTTTCTCGGATTCCGGATCACGCCCCTGACCCGCCGGCGCCTGCGGAACTTTCGCGCCAACAAGCGGGGCTTCTGGGCACTCTGGATTTTTCTCGTCCTCTTCGGGATCAGCCTCGGCGCCGAATTCATCGCCAATGACCGGCCGCTGGTCGTGTATCACGACGGTCATCTGTTCTTTCCGGTTCTGGTCGACTATCCGGAGACCGCCTATGGCGGCGTGTTCGAGACCGATACCGTCTATACCGACCCCTTCGTCAAAAAGCTGATCTCCGACAAGGGCTGGGCGGTCTGGCCGCTGATCCCCTATTCCTATGACACCGTCGTCTACGATCTCCCGGGCCCCGCGCCGACGCCGCCCCCGGCGCAGCATTGGCTCGGCACCGACGACCAAGCGCGCGACGTGCTGGCCCGCGTGATCTACGGTTTCCGCATCTCGGTGGCGTTCGGTCTGATCCTGACCTTCTTCAGTACGATCATTGGCGTGATCGCCGGCGCGATGCAGGGCTATTTTGGCGGCGTTCTGGACATCACGTTCCAGCGTTTGCTGGAGATCTGGGGCGGATTGCCCACACTCTACATGCTGATCATCCTGGCGAGCGTCGTGACGCCGAATTTCTGGTGGCTGTTGGGCCTGATGCTGCTCTTCAGCTGGACCTGGCCGGTCGGCGTGGTGCGCGCCGAGTTCCTGCGCGCGCGCAATTTCGAGTATGTCCGCGCCGCTCGGGCGCTGGGCGTGCGCGACCGCACCATCATGTTCCGCCACCTCTTGCCCAACGCCATGGTGGCAATGCTGACATTCCTGCCCTTCACGCTGGGCGGGTCCGTCACCATCCTGACCTCGCTCGATTTCATCGGCTTCGGCCTGCCGCCGGGCTCGCCCTCGCTGGGTGAGCTCCTGACCCAGGGCAAAGCCAATCTGCAGGCGCCCTGGCTGGGCTTCACCGGCTTCTTCGTGATCGCTCTGTTGCTGACATTGCTCGTCTTCATCGGCGAGGCGGTGCGGGATGCCTTCGATCCGCGAAAGACCGTCGCATGAACGCCAATCCGGAGGCGCCGACAGCGCGGCAACCTTCACTGCTGGAGGTCGAGGATCTCTCGACCTATTTCGGCGCGGGCCCGCGGCTGGTAAAGGCCGTCGATCATATCAGTTTCAAGATCTACCCCGGCCGCACCCTGGCGCTGGTCGGCGAAAGCGGGTCGGGTAAGTCGGTGACGGCGCTCTCGATCATGCGCCTCCTGCCCTATCCGGTCGCACACCATCCGTCCGGCAGCATCCTGTTCAAGGACAAGGAGTTGATCGGCGCGCCGGAATCGACGATGCGGCGCCTGCGCGGCGACCAGATCTCGATGATCTTCCAGGAGCCGATGACCTCGCTCAATCCGCTCCACACCATCGAGAAGCAGGTCAACGAGGTCCTGCTGATCCATAAGGGGCTTTCAAAGGGGGCCGCCCGGACGCGCACGCTGGAGCTGCTGCGCCTCGTGCAGCTGCCGAGCCCCGAAAAGCGCCTGAACGCCTATCCGCATGAACTCTCGGGCGGGCAACGCCAGCGCGTCATGATCGCGATGGCGCTCGCCAACGATCCCGATCTCCTCATCGCCGACGAGCCGACCACCGCCCTCGACGTCACGATCCAGGCGCAGATCCTGAAGCTGCTGAGGGAGCTGCAGGCCAAGCTCGGCATGGGGCTGCTGCTGATCACCCATGACCTCAGCATCGTCCGCAAGGTGGCGGACGATGTCGCCATCATGACCAAGGGCCAGATCGTCGAGCAGGGACCGGTCGCGACCGTCTTCAAGGCGCCGCAACACGATTATACGCGCAAGCTGCTGGCGGCCGAGCCGAAACGCAAAGCCGCGATCCAGCCGGTCCAGGGCGCGCCGGTCATGACCGGCACGGACGTCAAGGTCTGGTTCCCGATCAAGCAGGGGCTGCTGCGCCGCACGGTCGATCACATCAAGGCGATCGACGGGATCAGCCTCAAGCTCCATGAAGGCCGCACGGTCGGCGTCGTCGGCGAAAGCGGCTCCGGCAAGACGACGCTAGGGCTGGCCCTCTTGCGCCTGATCTCGAGCGAGGGCGCGATCGAGTTCAACGGCAAGCGCATCGACAAGCTCTCCGGCGGCAATCTCCGTCCGCTGCGCCAGGAGATGCAGGTCGTGTTCCAGGATCCCTATGGCTCGCTCTCCCCGCGACTCTCGGTGGGCGAGATCGTGGCCGAGGGGCTCACGGTCCATCGCATCGCCAAGACCGAGGCCGAAGCCGATGCCCGCATCGTCGAAGCGCTGGAGGAAGTCGGGCTCGATCCCGAGAGCCGTTTCCGCTATCCGCATGAATTCTCGGGCGGGCAGCGCCAGCGTATCGCCATCGCCCGCGCCATGGTGCTGAAGCCGCGCCTGGTCGTGCTGGACGAACCGACCTCGGCGCTCGACATGTCGGTCCAGGCGCAGATCGTCGATCTGCTGGCCGAGCTGCAGCGCCGGCACAAGCTCGCTTATCTCTTCATCAGCCACGATCTGCGCGTGGTGCGCGCATTGGCCGACGAGATCATGGTGCTGAAGGACGGCAAGGTCGTCGAGCATGGCGCGGCCGACCAGGTCCTGGCGAACCCACGCGAGAACTATACGAAGGCGCTGATGGCGGCAGCCTTCGAGTTGGAAACGGCCCAGGCCGGCGTGGTAAAGGAGTGAGCGTCAGTCACTTCGCCGCCGCACCTGCCCCATTCTGCTCCCACCATTCCGACACGTGACGTCAAGGAACCAGCATGGCGATTTTATTCAACAGCCCCCAGGACGACGCCGGCGAATTCGAAGCCTGGCGCAAGCCGTTGACGGCGGCCGACCCGAACATGGAATTGCGTTTCTGGCCGAATGTGGGGCGGGTCGAAGATATCGACTATGCGCTGGTCTGGCTGCCGGAGCCGGGCGACATGCAGCGCTATCCGAACCTGAAGGTAATCTTCAATCTGGGTGCGGGCGTGGACAAGCTCCTCGCCGACAAGACCCTGCCCTACCACATCCCGATCGTGCGGCTGGTCGATCCGGGCCTGACCTCGGGCATGACCGAATATGTGCTGCTCCACACGCTGCGCCATCATCGCGGCCAGCATGTCCTCGACCAGCAGCAGAAGGACCGCGTCTGGCGCCAGAAGCTCTTCCCGCTCTCGCGCAACCGCAGAGTCGGCATCATGGGGCTGGGCGTGCTCGGCGCCGACGCCGCCGCCAAGCTGGTGGCGCTCGATTTCGACGTCGCCGGCTGGAGCCGCCAGCACAAGTCGCTGCCCGGCGTGACCAGCTATCATGGCGAGGACGGGCTCGAGGCCTTCCTCGCCCGCACCGAGATCCTGATCTGCCTGCTGCCGCTGACGGCCGAGACGCGCGGCATCTTGAACGCAAAGCTCTTGGCGCAGCTGCCCAAGGGCGCCTGCCTCATCAACGCCGCGCGCGGCGGCCATCTGGTCGATGCCGACCTGATCGCGGCGCTCGATTCAGGCCATATCGCGCATGCGACGCTCGACGTGTTCCACAAGGAGCCGCTGCCGGCGGATAATCCCTTCTGGGTCCATCCCAAGATCACCGTGACGCCGCATGTGGCGAGCCTGACCCAACCCGAGACGGCGATCCCGGTCGTGCTCGACGGCATCCGTCTGCACAAGACGGGGCGGCCCATTCCCAATACGGTCGATCTGAAGAAGGGCTATTAGCGCTGGCGCGCGGGCTTCACGGGTTTGCGCGCTTCCTTGCGCGCGGGCACCGGCGGCGCCAGATGGCCGAGCGGCAGCGCCGCGTCGAGCTTCACCGTGCGGATCGCGAAGTTCGAGCGGATGTCCTTGATCATCGGCAGCTTCAGAAGGCGGCCGACCAGGAATTCCTCGTAATGCTTGAGGTCGGGCATCACCACTTCGAGCAGGAAATCCGCTTCGCCCGACACCAGATGCGCCGACACCACCTCGGGCATCGCCTTGATCGCCTGCTGCAGCGCGGTCGCGTTCTCGTCGCGATGGCCGTCGACCTTCACGCCCACGAACACCGTGAGACCGAGACCGATCCGCTCGCGTGACAGCGAGGCGCGGTAGCCCGCGATATGGCCCTCGGCCTCCAGCCGCTTCACGCGGCGCAGGCAGGGCGAGGGCGAGAGTCCGACCTTGTCGGCGAGCTCGACGACGGAGAGCCGGCCATCGACCTGCAGCACCTCCAGGATATGGCGGTCGATCGCATCCAAATCGGAGTTTGGCAAAAATCACCTTCATGGTCGTCTTTACAGGCGGATTATGCCAGGAAATGACCTTTCTGTAGGGCAATTCGCAGGGATTCGCCTCGCAGCTCGGCGGCAGGATGGGCCTCTCCGGGAAGGGAGGATTTCCATGCCGTCATCCGCAACGATCGCCAAACCGTCTCTCGATGCCGCCGTTTCGATCGACGGATCGCGTGAGGTCGGCAGGGCGGCGGCCCTCGCGACGGTCATCATCTGGGCCGCCTGGATCGCGCTGACCCGCAAGGGAGTAACCACCAGCCTGGCGCCCGTCGATGTGGCGCTGCTGCGCTACAGCGTGCCGAGCCTGGTGTTGCTGCCGGTGCTGTGGCGTATCCGCCCGGCCCTGAGACAGGCGGGCACGCGTCGCAGCCTCATCATGATCGTCGGCTCAGGCGCGCCCTTCTTCATGGTCTGCTCGACCGGCATGGCGCTGGCGCCCGCGGCCGATATCGGGACGCTGCTACCGGGCACGATGCCGCTCTTCGTGGCGCTCTTCGGCTTCCTCTTCCTGCGCGAACGCATCGGCGCCCTGCGGCTTCTGGGCTTCGCGCTGATCTTCGCCGGTGCGGTCGCAGTCGCGGTCGGCGGGATCGGCCTTGAAGGCGCGTGGCGCGGCTATCCGCTGCTGCTTGGGGCCGCCTCAATGTGGGCCTGCTCCACGCTGGCCTTCCGCCGATCCGGCATCGATGCCTGGCAATCCGCCGCGATCGTCAACACCGGCTCGGTCCTCCTGCTGCTGCCCGTCCTGCTCTTTTCCGGCACCAGCCGGCTGCTCGACGCGCCGCTGCACGACATCCTGCTGCAGGGCCTCGTGCAAGGCTTCCTCTCCGGCTTGCTGGCGCTGGTCTGCTATGGCGCCGCCGTGCGCCGGCTCGGCGCCTCGAACGCCGCAGCCTTCGCCGCCCTGGCGCCGGGCCTCGCGGCCCTGTTCGGCGTGCCGCTCCTGGGCGAAATCCCGAGCGAGATCGACATCGCTGCGATTCTCATTGTCGGACTCGGCGTGGCGCTCGCCAGTGGCGCGATCCCACGGAAAGGCTGAGCTTCCGGCAGTATTGTTCGTATTTTGTTCTTTACATTTATAGGGTGTTCATTTATACTTATCTGCAACCCATTTTGTGAGGATGCAGATGCCGGATCTTGCCGACACGAAAGTCACGCCTGTTCCCGACCCGAAGCTGCGAGTTTATTGGCCGATCTCGGCGCGATTCCGGGAAGAGCTCGCGAATGAGGAGTCTCGAGGTAGCGGTGGCTATCGTGCATTGCACAAGAAGGGCGCCCTTGGCGCGTATCAACTGACACCCAAGGCACTCGAGGATATCGGCTGGCGCGACAAGCAGGGTGTGTGGAGCGAGGCGTCAGGCGTCGCCGATGACGAGGCCTTCCTGAACAATCCGGTCGCGCAGGAAATTGCGCTGAAAGAGTTTCTGCTCAAGAACCGGCAATATGCAGAAAGGATCGGCACGCTCGACCGGATCGGCCAGACAATCCATGGAGGCAGCGGCGACTTCGCGGTGACCGAGAATGGCTTGGCGGCAGCGATGCACCGACAAGGCGCATTCGCCGTTAGAGATTACCTCAATTTTCTGGCTCAGCAGGGTTGGACCAGCGATCAAGCGCAATGGTCCGACGATCAAAAGAAGGTTTTCAGTCCGATCGAAGCGCGGTTGCGCAAGTTCGCGGACATTCCCTATTTGCGCCCGTCGGGTCGCTGAGGGTGGGAATGTTCTACTCTCGAATGCTGTTCGCTGCAATTTTGATCGGTGCTGGATTCTGGGCTTCGTCCCTCCACGCCGCGCAGATTTCCGATGAAATTCCGCTCTCGCTGCAGGCGGGACGTCCGCCGCAAGACGCATGGCTTGTCGTTGAGTACGAGCTGCGGTCGGAGACTACCGAAATCAATGGCATGAAGTCCGATGCCCTTGAGGATGAACTCCATAACATCATCGACCGTGGCGAAGCGCGAACGCGGGTCGAGGCGTTCGCGTATCTCCTACGTTACGAGATCGCTTGGGGCTACCTGGATATCGATGGCGATGGCGTCAACGAAATGCTGGTTTGGCTCGGGATTCCGCCCTTTTGCGGATCGGCAGGCTGTCAGACGCTGTTGCTCCACCAAACGGCGGCGGGCTGGCAACAGGAGTTCGGTTTGTATCTGAGCGAGCCCGCGGACAGTCTTTGCTACACCCGCAACGGTCCAGACGCTTTCCCGATGGTCCGGTCCGATTCGGTTGCCCTTTGGTGGGATGGCATCCGGCAACGCTATGTCTGCTACCGCTACTGCATGGGTTGGAGCGATCCCGATGCCATCTCGGAAGAAGAGCTCTCAGCCGCGACTCCCGAGGAACTGAGCGTACGCAAGTTGCTGCACGACCGGCCCTGGTGCGGCAACGGAAGCGTGAACTAAATCATCCATAGGCCTGAGTCGACCGAACCGTTCAAGGATCAAAGGCAGCTCAACGATTACTGAAGATGGTCTTGGCGAGGCCATGCATCGGGCAGGCGAACCGACCGTTGAAGCCTATTTACGCGATATGCGCGATCATGGATGGGTGAGGGACAAGAACGGGTGGTCGGCGGACGAGCAGAGGAAATACCTGCCCCTCGAGACGCGACTGCGGGAGTTTGCAGATGTCCCTTATCTTCGATTCGATGAGCATTGAGCACCAGGATGAGTTCGCTCCGAACTTTATTCGTCGCGACGTTCATCGTTTTCGCTGGGTGGGTTTTGCACCTGCAAGCTGCGGAAATCGGCACGGGGATGCCGATTTCCCTGCAAGCGGGCCAACCACCCGAAGGGGCATGGGAGTCGGTCGAACAGGAGCTGCGATCCGACGGCACCGCCGACGAGGCTCCCTCCTTCGACCTCGAAGGTTGGCTTCGTGAACAGATCGAACGCGGCGAAGCGAGCACGCGAAGTGAAGCGATGGCTCTGCTTTTCCACTACGACATCTATTGGGGTTATGTCGACCTCGACGGCGACGGCGTCGACGAGATGCTGGTCTGGCTGGGTCTTCCAGGATGGTGCGGCACGGCCGGCTGCCGAACCATCATCCTTGGCCGGCGGCCCGCATCATGGGAGGCCGTGTCCGAGCTCACGTTGGAGGAACCGACCGACAACCTTTGCTACACAAGAGCCGGCCCCGACGGCTATCCGCTGATTCGCAGCCGCCGAGAAGCGGTCTGGTGGACCGGAACAAACTTTGACGGCGTCTGCTATCTCGCCTGCGACGGCTGGGGTGACCCGTACGGAACGAGCCCCGAAGAGCTTGCCACCTATACGCCGACAGAATTCAAAGTCCGCGACGAGCTTCGTCAGCTTCCTTGGTGTGACGCGGCGCCGGCGAGTTGACCCGCATGTAAAGAACCCTGGTGCATGGCAGCCTCCCCAAACTGATAGGCGGTGGCCGCGGCCTGGCGTTCTCCGTCAGCGCTTAACCGGCGCCTGTCCCCCCGCAGCAACCGCCTCCGCCCTCTCCAGCGTGCGCTCGATCGCGTCGCCCAGATCGCTCATGAAGACGGCGCCCTTGACCGTGCGCTGCACCAGCACGTTGCGCCGGTCGGCCTCGTCTTCCTTGCGCCGCGCGAAGCCGAGGCGGTCGAGCCGGTCGAGCGCGCGGCAGACCGCGGGCTTCGACATGGCGAGGCCCGCCGCCAATCCCCGCACCGTGTGCGGTCCGTCCGCCGTATAGAGCGTGACCAGCAGCGCCAGCTGGCGCTGGGTCAGCTCGCCCGTCGGCGATCCCATCCCCGCCAGCAGCAGGCGGCGCCACAAGGCCAAGGCCTTGTTGCGCCCCAGCGCCATCGTCTCTCCCCGCCTCTTCCCGTCTTCGTCAGCGCCGCGCGCGGCGGCGTGCCGGCGCCCGGCGTTTCGCAGCCGCGGGCTTCTTTGCCGGTGCCGGTGCCGGCGGCGATGCCGCAGACTCTTCTGCGG
>NZ_JBOHKS010000228.1:0-7273 GCF_050729195.1 Hypericibacter sp. | reverse complement strand
TTTGCCCTCGTCATAGCAGGCCCGGGGACCGATCGGGTTGACGCTGCCGCGATAGCTCTCGGGCTGCGGATGCACCTCGGGGTCGCCATAGACCTCGCTGGTCGAGGCCTGGAACACCTTGGCCTTGAGGCGCTTGGCGAGGCCCAGCATGTTGATCGCGCCATGGACCGAGGTCTTGGTGGTCTGCACCGGATCATGCTGGTAATGGATCGGCGAGGCCGGGCAGGCGAGATTGTAGATCTCGTCCACCTCGATATAGAGCGGGAAGGTCACGTCGTGACGCATCAGCTCGAAATTCGGGCTGTCCAGCAGATGCGCGACATTGTCCTTGGTGCCGGTGAAGAAGTTGTCGACGCAGAGCACGTCGGCGCCCTCACGCAGCAGGCGCTCGCACAGATGCGATCCCAGAAAACCCGCCCCGCCGGTGACGAGAATGCGCTTGCGCAACATCATGATCCCGAAACTCCCCTTACGCCCAATTCATCATTTGTAACAAGCCGGCCTTGTCGCCCGGTTAACCCGGGATCCGGCGGACCGACCTTGTAGCATCCCCGCCCCCCGGCCGGCGGTGGCAAGGAAGCGGCGCTCAGGTGACGAAAAAGCGCCGTTTCTCGCCTTCCAGCACCAGGCAGGTCAACCGGTCGGACGCGTAGGCACCGGTATCGATCCCGATCCGGTTGGCTCGGCTTTGCGGCTCGGCCGCGATCGAATGGCCATGGACCACGACCTTGCCGTGATCGGCATCGGAGCGCAGGAACTCGCTGCGAATCCAGAGCAGATCCTCGCGCCGCTGGTCGCCGAGCGCCGTTCCCGGCCGCACCCCCGCATGGGCGAAGAAATAGTCGCCTTCGCTATGGCTGAGCGGCAGCGATTCCAGGAGCGCGCGGTGGCGGGCCGGAAACAGCTGCTCGAACTGGCGGCGCGCCCGGACGTAGGAATCGAGCGCATCGACGCCGTAGCTTTCGAGCGTCGCGTCGCCGCCATTGGCGAACCAGACCGGGCCTGCGCTTTCATCGACCAGGAAGCGCAGCATCAGCTCTTCGTGATTGCCCAGAAGGGCGATGCGCTCCATGCCGGCCGGCGCGTCGCCGAGCAGCAGCTCGATCACGCCCGCGGAATCGGGCCCGCGATCGACATAGTCGCCGAGACAGATCAGCAGCGGATCGGCGATCGGATGGCGGTCCAGATCGGCCGCGATGCGTCGCTGCAGCATGGCGAGGAGGTCGGCACGGCCATGCACGTCGCCGATCGCATAAATGCGCCGGCCCGCAGGGAGGGTTGGTCCCCGCGTCAGGTTGCGCTCGCTCCCTGCTCCCATTCGGCGCGGCCGCCTCGATTGTCCATGTAGTTGACCAGCGCCGCGACAGCGCGCCGGTCGAACGCCTTGCCGACGTCATGCATCATCGCATTGATCGCGTCCTCGACCGTGAGGGCCGAGCGATGCGCGCGCGCGCTCAACATGCCGACGAAGGCGTTGGCGACGGTGATGACGCGCGCCGTGGGCAGGATGTCCTCGCCCTTCAATCCTGCCGGCACGCCGGTGCCGTCCCAGCGCGTCAAGGCCTGGCGCAAGGTTTCGGAGACCGGCCCGTCGAACTCGACGCCCTGGAGCAGGTCGCCCGAGGCCAGCATGGCGCGCCGGATCTGCTGGCGCTCATCCTCGCTGAGGTCCGCGCCCTTGGTCAGAAGCGCGGGGTCGATCAGGATCTTACCGAGATTCATCAGCTGCCCGGCCGTCTGGGCGGTCGCGATCTGCACCCGGGTCAGGCCCATCTCGGTCGCAATCTCGCGCGCCAGCTTGCCGACACGCGTGGAATGCTCGGCCGAGAAGGGATCGCGACGATCGACCACGCCGACCAGCGCATTGACGAGCTGGTCCTGCAGCCGCTCGCGCCGTTCGCGCTCGCGGAAAGCGTCGGTCAGATCCTCATGCGTCACCAGCACGCCGGCAGGCTCGCCGGCGCTGGCGGGTACCGGCACATGGATCGAATGCAGGACGCGGCCGGTCGGCAGCTTGCGCGTATCCTCGACCGGCTGGTCGGTCTCGAGCGCCTTCTTGTTGAGGGCCTCGATCGGCTCGGCTGCCGCCGGACCGATCACATTCTCCATCGGCTTGCCGACCAGATCGTCCGGTGCCAGCCCGGCGCGGTCGGCCGCCGCTTTGTTGGCGAAGCGGTATTTGTTGTCGGCATTGAAGATTGCGATCTCGGTCGGCTGGCTGTCGGTCACGAGGCGCAGCAGCCGGCGCTGCGATTCGAGCCGTTCGGCAGTGGCGCGATGGCGCTCTGCGGATTCGGCATAACGCCGCGAGGAAATGAGCCACCAGGCGGCGAGCAGGGCCACGGCCACGAAGCCCACGGCCAGCAGCAGCATGACCAGCAGGCGCGAGGCGCGGGCATCGCTGTCGGCCAGCGCTTCCTTGCGCTCGACCTCGTAGATCAGGGCCCAGGGGACATCGCGGAAGGCGCCGCGCGTCGCCGCCAGCACTTCCCGTCCGGAATGGTCGCGACGGATCGCAAAACCGCTGGCCGCAACGACCGCCATGGCCGCATCGAGCTCGGGGGTGTTCTTGTTGAGCCGCAGGCCCAGGGGCGGCGTGCCGTCCTCGAGCGGCGAGATATACTCGACCGTGTCGTCGCCCACCTTGCGCACCAAGACGTCGCGCGCGGTCTTCATGGTCTCGCCCGGCTGGCGCAGCAGCGGGAAGAGCTCCTTGGCCACCTGCTTGACGCCGACCACCAGGCCCAGCGCCTGCGAAGTCGTGTCCGCCTGGACGCCATAGACCGGCGCGGCAAAGGCCATGGCCGCCTCGCCGGTGGAATCGATGAAGATGTCGAGCACGCCGCGGGTGCCGGGCTTGAGGTTGAGGACGAAATCCTTGAGCGCGCCCTCGATCGGCGGCATGCCCGGGGTGGCGACCAGGACCTTGCCGTCCTTGTCCACCAGCGCCATGCCGGCCACGGCCGGCAGCGCCACATTGGCATTGACCTCGGTGGGCTTGGGCGCCGCGAAGCCGTCGCGTTCCGCCGCCACCGTCAGCAGGTTGGTCAGGTAATCAGCTTCGAACGGAGTCTCGCCGGTATTGTCGCCCCCGCTTTCGTCCGGGGTGCCGCCCGCCAGGAGTTGGGCCATGTAGAGCTGCAGCGAGGCATTGTTGGCGAGGCTGCTGACATCGTCGAGCTGGCGGGTGATCCAGGCCTCGATATCGGCCTTGCGGCTGTCGGCAATGATGCTGAGCCGCGTCTGCCAGGCGAGCAGGTCCTGTTGGCGCTGATCCTCAACGAATCGTAAAACCAGGAGAACACCGACGACCGCGACCGCCAGCAGGACGAACAGGCCGATTGCAAGGGTCACCCCCGCCTTGCGTCGCTGCCCGGCGGCTCTCGCTTCGATGTCTGACAAAAGAGTCCTCTCCCTAATATTGCCCCGGCCGCCCGCCGCCTCGCACCGGGCGGCGTGAACAATGCGGCAACTCGTCGGGCACACTGGAACATGGGGCCCGTTGCCCCAGTTCGTAATTCTACAGGTGCAATTTAGTCCGGCCGGGGAAAATCAACCAGTCCGGCGCGGACAATCTTTCCAGGGATCGATAGACTCTTAGCAATTAAGCACGCGTTAAGCACGTCCCTTCAAGCTAGAGCCGATGATCGCCCGGGGAACTTCTGGCGGGCCTTGATCGGTACAAACCGGGGTGTTCGGTCATGAATGGTGCGATCCGGCGGGTTCGGCATGATGCCGCGGCCCTCCTTTTCTCTGTCGTCGCCTTCGCGTTATTGGCTGTCGGCCCAACGGCCCATGCGGCGGGTTTCACCCCGTCCTTTTTTGGAACCAAGGAGCTTCACGGCACCAGCCTCAAGCAGTTTCCGAAATGGACCGGCGTGATGGATCGGTTCGCGAAGGAGCTGGCGGGCTGCCCGGCGAATCTCTGCAACACCAAGCTCTGGAAGAACATCATCGCCCAGGCCAAGGATATGGATCTCAAGACCAAGCTGAAGACGATCAACAACATCATGAACGCGCATCCATACATTCTCGATCAGGTGAACTGGGGCAAGCCCGACTATTGGGCGACGCCGTTCGAGTTCCTGCGCAAGAACGGGGATTGCGAGGACTACGCCATTGCCAAGTTCTACGCGCTGCGCGATTCCGGCGTGTCGACCGACCAGATGCGCATCGTCGCCTTGAACGATCTCAATCTCGGCCTCGGCCACGCGATCCTGGTGGTCTATGTCGAGGGCACGCCGATGGTGCTCGACAACCAGATTCAGAAGGTCGTCCCGGCATCCAGCATCAAGCATTACAAGCCCGTCTATTCGGTCAACGACACGGGCTGGTGGTTGCACCGTCCCGCCTGAGCTCTCCGGAGCTCGGCGCCGAGACATGACATTCAGAGAGAGACCATGAACGATCGCGTGCGGGATGGCAGGACAGTCGATCAGGAGCAGACGCTCCTCGATTATGTGGGGAGGCTGGAACGCTTCACCGAAGGCCGGCGCGCGGTCATCGTGCATCTCTCGGAGCTGCGCCCTTATAACCGGCGCGAGCATCATTTCCGCATCGCCGCCTCCTGCTTCGACAAGCTTTCCAAGAAGCATGAAAGCGCGCTGTTCCGGCTTGCCGCCGGCGACTATGTCTTCATCACCAAGGGCGCCACGATCGAGGAGCTCGAGGAGCCGGTCACGCGGCTGCGCTATCTCTTCAGCCTCGACCCGCTGCTGAGCCATGCCGGCACGGAGGAAGACAGGTTCTGCCACTGGTTCAACCTCGAGACCGACTGGGCCGATCTGAAGAAGGCGGCCGAAGGCGCGCTGGCGCAGCGCAAGGCCGCCGCGACCACCCAGCGCGACGCGAAGCCCAAGCCGCAGGCCGAGGCGCTCGATCCTCGCCGACTCGGTCAGATCGAGCAGACCATCGCCACCGCCGACCTCTCGCCGCTGGTCCGCCGCCAGCCGATCTGTCTCGCGATCGAGAACCGCCAGATCGAGCCGCTGCTGCTCGAGATCTTCGTCTCGATCGGCGAGCTCGGCCGTGCGGTGATGCCGGGCGTCGATATCGCCGCCGACCGCTGGCTGTTCCAGCATCTGACCCGCCTGCTCGACCAGCGTGTCCTGGCCCTCTTGAAGAGCAAGGGCGAGATCGACCCGAAGCGCGGCTTCTCGCTCAATCTCAATGTGGCGACCGTGCTGTCGCCGGAGTTCCAGGAGTTCGACCGCATCGTCGGCGCCGAACGCGCCAGCGCCGCCGTCATCGAGCTGCAGCAGATCGACATCTATGCCGATCCGGGCTCCTACATCTTCGCCCGCGAATGGCTGAAGGAACGCGGCTACAAGATCTGCATCGATGGCGTGAAGCCGCTGCTGCTGCCGATGGTCGACCGCGAACGGCTCGGCGTCGATCTGGTCAAGCTCGAATGGACGCCCGACCTCTCCGCCAATCTCGACAACCGCGTCGCCCGCGACGTCCAGGAGGCGATCGACCGGATCGGCCGCGATCGCGTGATCCTGTCGCGCTGCGAAACCGAATCCTGCCTCGAGCTGGGGCAGAAGCTCGGCATCACCATGTATCAGGGGCATCACTTCGACAACATGATGCGCGCCCGCGCGACCGGCGGCGCGGCAGCCGCCGCCGCGGCACCCGCCGCAGCGGCAGCGGGAGCGCCGGCGGCTGCAACGGCCCCGGCTGCGGCAGCGCCCGCCGCAGCCCCGGCTCAGCGCCAGGCCTCTTAGCTCGAATAGCGGACGGCTTCACGCCTCTCTAGTCATGCCGGCCCCCGTGTCGCGCCGTAGGCGCGCATGAGGACAGGCTGCAGCCGGCAGCCATGAACACGGACTTTCGATCGTTAAACTGGATCGACGGTGTTCATGGATGCTGACCTTCGTCAGCATGACGACTTCGTCAGCATGACGACAAGGCGCTTGGCGCGCGCCCTGTCGTCAGGTGCGGGGCGCGTATTTCTGCAGGATGCGCTGCAGCGTGCGCCGATGCATGCGCAGGCGGCGCGCCGTCTCCGACACATTGCGATCGCATTGCTCGAAGACGCGCTGGATATGCTCCCAGCGCACGCGATCGGCGGTCATCGGCTGTTCGGGTGGCGGCGGCAGCGCGTCGCCCTGCTGCTGGAGCGCGGATTCGACCGCATCGGCATCGGCGGGCTTGGGCAGGTAATCGAGCGCGCCCTGTTTTACGGCCGCGACCGCGGTCGCGATATTGCCGTAGCCCGTCAGCACCACCACCCGCGTTTCCGGCCGCGCATCGCGCAGCGCCGTCACCACATCGAGCCCCGATCCGTCGCCCAGCCGCAGATCGACCACGGCGAAGAGCGGGGGCCGCGCCTTGGCGGCGGCAATGCCGGCGGCGACGCTGTCGGCCTGGGCCACGTCATAGCCGCGCCGCTCCATGGCCAGCGCCAGCCGCTGCCGGAACGGGCCGTCATCGTCGACCAGAAGCAGGGTTCGCTCCCCGGCCGGAACCTCGGCGGGGCTGGCGGCGGATACGGGCTTATCGGTCATGAACAACTCCTCGAGACGCATGCGCGTCGAGATGGGGTCCCGCGAGCCCGGATTCTAGTCCGTATCCGAAAGCGGGCCGCGCGGCCACTCGATGGTAACCTGAGCGCCCCCCTCGCGTCGATTGGCGAGGCTGACCTTGGCGCCAGTCCGCGCCAGCAGGGTTTCGGCGATGAAGATGCCGAGTCCCATATGTTCCCCGCCCCGGCCCTGGTCGCCCCCGGATAGATAGGGCTCCCCCAGATGGCCCAGCAGGTCGGAGGGGAAGCCCGGCCCGTCATCGGCGATGGTCATGGTCAGCTGCCCGTCGCGCCACAGCGCCTTGACCTCGACCTGGGAGCGCGCGAACTCGATCGCGTTCTGCAGCAGGGTCCCCAACCCATGGAGGATCTCGGGCCGCCGCCGCACCTTAGGGGCCATCGTGCTGCCGTCGCTGTTGAGAACCAGTTCCTGGATGGTCAAATCCACATCGTGGCGGCGATGCGGCGCGGCGGTCGTCTCGATCAGTTGCTTGACCCCGATGGCGTCGAACGGCGTGCCGCCGCCGACCTCCGGCTTCGCGGCCAGACTCGCCAGGATGGCGCGGCAGCGCTCGCTCTGGCTCAGCAGCAGCTGCACATCGTCCTTGAGCGGGCTGTCGGGCGGCAGATCGCGCGCGATCTCCTTGGCCACCACGGCGAGGGTCCCGAGCGGGCTGCCGAGCTCATGGGCGGCAGCCGCGGCCAACGCCCCCAGGGCCGAAACCTGCTGCTCGCGGTCGAGCGCCA
>NZ_JBOHKS010000227.1:0-4957 GCF_050729195.1 Hypericibacter sp. | reverse complement strand
GTCGGCATTGACCGATTGGGAAGAAACCGTGAGGCTCCATCCAGTCCGGAATGGCAACAACGTCCGAGCGCGACGAGGTTCGTGAAGGACATGAAACAGCCGCATCACTTCGAATCCACACTCGCTTCGGCTCCTCAAATGCCGACTCATGTGTGTGTTTGCGGCTACTCGCGGAGCGGCACGACGCTCTTCTACAACATGCTTCGCACCACGGTGACGAACTTCATGTTTGTGGAAAACGAGTGCCGCGCCGGGAGCGTCATCGGCGAAACCCTGGACAGCTACGTCACGAAGCGCCCTCTCGACATCTTCGCTTTCGACAACATCGTCCGGAAGAATGTCTTCGAGAAGCCTCTCTGGTTCGTCATCATGATCCGCGACATCCGGGCCGTCATCACCTCGCGTCATGTCGCCGTGCCCGACGACTATTTCGTCGCCTGGGATCATCAGTATTTCATCGAGGGACAGACGGCGACATTCACCAACCCGGGCGTTCTCGCGATCGACGAGGCGATCTCCTACGTGAAGTCTCACGCCGAATTGTCCCCCATCGTCCTGAAATACGAGGACCTTCTGCGGGACAGCGACGCGGTGCAGCGGGAACTGGGACGCCAGATCGGATTCAGGTACTCGGGCAGCTTCGGCCAGTTCTTCGAGCACGACATCCCGGAACGTCTGCAGCGTGCCCTGAACGGCAAGCGGCCCGTGGACTTGCGGAACATCGATGCCTGGCGCGCGCCGCAGCATCGCGAGCGAATTCGCCAGCAGTTCCTGGCCTGTCCGGCGCTGTTCTCCATTTTGCGCGAATACGGGTATGAGCAGGACGATAGTTGGTTCGAGGAATATCGAGCGGAGGTGCCGTAGGACTGCTCCGGCTGCAATGAGGGGCGTCACGCGAGGGACGGGGAGCCTCGATGCCCGGACCATGATTTGACCGAGGGGGATGCCGCATCATGTCGATCGAGGAAGGAAACCGTTCCCGCCGGCGGGTGGTCGCGGCCGGCATCGTCGGCAACGTGATGGAATGGTATGATTTCTCGGTCTATGGCTTCTTCGCCCGGACCATCGGCAACCTCTATTTCCCGTCCGACGATCCGTTGACCTCGCTGCTTGCCGCCTTCGGCGTCTTTGCCATCGGATTCCTTATGCGCCCGCTGGGCGCGGTCCTGTTCGGCTATATCGGCGATCGTGTCGGCCGCGGGCCCGCTTTGCTCTGGTCGGTGATCGCCATGGCGGTGCCGACCTTCGCGATCGGCCTGCTGCCCACCTATGCGCAGATCGGCGTTACGGCCTCGCTGCTGATGCTACTCTGCCGCATCGTTCAGGGCCTCGCCGTCGGCGGTGAATTCACCAGCTCGGCGGTATTCCTCGCCGAGACCGCGCATCCGCAACGCCGTGGCGGCGCCAGCGCCTGGGCGCCCTTCGGTGCTGTCGCCGGAATTCTGCTGGGCTCCGCCGTGGGCGCCACGATCATGAACGCCATGCCGCTGGAGGATGTCGTCGCCTGGGGTTGGCGGCTGCCATTCCTGTTCGGTGTGGTCGTCGGTGGCGTCGGCTTCATCCTCAGGCGGCGGATGCCCTTCGACAAGCCGGCGGCGACAAAGGGCTTTCCTTTGCTGCAGGCGTTGCGCGTGCACCCGATGCAACTGCTGCAGGTCGTCGGCATGAGCCTGGTCTTTGCGCAAGGCTTCTACCTGATCTTCGTCTACATCATCACCTGGCTGAAGCTCTTCGCCGACATCGGGGCGAGCGTCGCGCTGGAGATCAACTCCTTCAACATGGCGGTCATGCTGGTCATGATCCTCGGCATGTCGAGGCTTTCCGACCGGATCGGGCGCAAGCCGATCCTGGTGGGTGCGGCGATCGGGCTGCTGCTGTTCTCCTGGCCGCTGATGGCGCTGATGCAGACCGGACAGATCCCGCTCGTCATCCTCGGCCAGTTCGGATTTGCCTTGCTCATCGGCTCCTATGGCGCGGTCAATCCCATCGCGATCTGCGAGATTTTCCCGCGCCATGTCCGCTGCTCGGCCGTCTCGACCGCTTACAACATCACACTGGGCATCGTGGGCGGCACGGCGCCGGCGGTCGCCACATGGCTGATCGGAGTGACGGGCCACCCCATGCTGCCGGCCTTCTATATCATGGCCGGCGCGGTCATATCGGTCGTCGCGGCCCTGTCGGTGCATGAGCGCGCACGCCAGGCGATCGGCGATTCGGTCTTGCCTCATCTGCCGGCGCCCGTGAATGTGGCTCGCTGAGGCGAAGTGAGCGTCACGGGCTCATTCCGACGCTGCAGCGCTCGTCAGGGATCGAGGGATCTGTGCTTGCGGTGAGGGGATTGGTGTAGAGTTCGCCCCGAGCGGAAAATGATCGGAAGCGAGATCGGTCATGGCGAGCACCACGCACAAGAACTTCGGCGAGCAGCTGCGCTGGTGGCGAAAGCGCCGAGGCCTGTCTCAGCTCGAGCTGTCTGGTGCCGCAGGAACGTCCCAGCGCCATCTCAGTTTCCTGGAGTCCGGTCGCGCGGCGCCCAGTCAGCCGATGGTGCTGGACCTGGCTGCGGCCTTGAACCTATCGCTGCGCCAACAGAATAGCTTCCTGATATCGGCGGGCTATGCCGCCATCTGGCGGGAGGGGAAACTGGGCGAGCCCGAGCTCGCCCAGGTCGATGGTGCGCTCGATCACATTCTGGCCCAGCAGGAGCCCTTCCCGGCCTTTGTGGTGGACCGCCATTGGAACTTGCAGCGCGCCAACAAAGGCGCGGTGCGTCTGGTCGAGTTCATTCTCGGCGCGGTTCCAGCAGGGCCTGTCAATCTGGCGGATGCCCTCTTGTCGCCCGCCGTCATGCGGCCCTTCGTGGTGAACTGGGAGGAGGTGGCTCTCCACTTCATCCGAGGGGTCCAGGCCGACGCCATCGCGGACGGCTCGCCCCAATCCGCGTCGCTGCTGACCCGCCTGCTTTCTTATGAAGGATTGCAGGGGCTATCGCATTCGGCAGCCTTTGAGGAGGCGCCACGACCGCTGCTTCCGATTCATCTGCGGAAGTCGGACAAGTCCCTGCATGTCTTCACGACCATCGCCACGCTCGGAACGCCACAGGACATCACGGTTCAGGAGATCCGGGTCGAGAGCTTCTTTCCTATGGACGAGCCGACAACCCGATTCTTCCGCGAGCCGGCCTAGGGATCTCTCCGGCCATTACCTCCCACGTAATTGATTGAGGCGCCGCCGGCCCGGAGAGTGCCCCCGCAACTTTCTCGTTGGGGGCGGCAATGGAACCGGAACGGCGTGTGTCAAGCGGCGAAGCGCCCGGTGCGAGCAACAGGGGCGGCGAGACCCTCGGTCTCCTGGCCGCGATCCTGTCCAGCTCGATCGGGGGCATGAACACGGCCTTCACGCGCTATGTCATCGGCGCCACGGATCCCGTGACCCTTGCCGGCATGCGATTCGGTCTGGGTTTCCTGCTCTTGCTGCCGATGGCGCTGCTGCTGGGAAGCCGGTGGCCGAAAGGCCGCGACTGGCTTGGCGTCGCGATGCTCGGCATCCTGTTCTTTGCCATTTTCATGGGCCTCTTCAATCTGTCGCTCCGCTACACCTCCGCGGCGCGCGGCGCGTTGGCACTGTCGACCTTGCCCCTGGTGACCATGCTCGCGGCGTCGGCATTGCGGGCGGAGCCGCTGACCCGGCGCAAGTCGGTGGGCGTCTTGATCGCCATCGGCGGCGTTGCGATTGCCCTGATCACGGGCCTGGGAGACGCGCCTCGAGGCGCATGGCGCGGCGATGCGATCATGCTCGCCGCAACTCTATGCATAGCGCTCTACAGCATCTGGTCGCGCCCCTTCATCGCACGATCGAGTCCTTTGGGATTCGTCACGGCCGGCATGGGATCGGGGTCGTTGGTCGTCTGCCTGCTTGCCTTGGCGGGCGGCGGCTTTGCGAGCACGGGCGATTTCGGCGTGAGCCAATGGGCCGCTGTCGGGTATCTCGCCATTTTCGGGGCAGCGCTGACCTTCTTCCTCTGGGTGTTCGCGCTGGCGCGCACGACGCCAACGAAAGTGACGAACACGATCACGCTCAATCCCCTGACGGCTTCGATCGTGGCGACATTCCTGGTGGGCGAGCCGATCGGACTTTCCCTGATCGTCGGCATCGCCGCCGTCTTCACCGGCATCCTGATCGCGTCGACCGGCGGGCCGGGCGTGACGAAGACGCCAGCCGGCGGCTCCTCGGTCTGGCGGACCGCCATCGGCCGTCTCCGGCTGTGGCTTGGTGAACAGCATCAGCGGCGGATGAGTGTCGACCAGCTGCAGGTGATGAATGACGCGGAGCTGCACGACATCGGGCTCGCTCGCGAAGACATCACCGGCGATATCGACCGCCGGCTATGGGAGCCGCGCCTGGGAATGGTAGCCCGGAACGCTCGCCCCCGAGGCGAGGAGGATTGGAGAAGCCGATAGAGACTGCCGTGACCTGCCGAGAGTGGCAGAGCATGAGGCATCACCGCTCCCCCGGCACCTGCCGCTCCAATATGTCGAGGAACGCCCGCACCAGGCTGAGATCGCGTCGCTCCGCGAGGCAGGCGACGTACTCCGTCATGGCGAGCTCCTCGGCATCGATACGCAAAGGCACCAGCCGCCGGTCGCTGCCGAACTCGCTCTCCGAGACCACGCCGATGCCAAGCCCGGCGGCGACCGTCTCGCGCACCGCTTCGCGCGAATTGACCTCGAGCACCTCGCCCAGCGCCAGCCCGCGCGCCGCCATCGCGTTCTCGAACAGGCGCCGGGTGGTCGAGCCGATCTCGCGCAAGACCAGGCGCCGCCCGGCCAGCTCCTTCGGGGTCACGGCTTCGCGCCCGGCCCAGCCATGATCGCGCTCGACGAACGCGATCAGCCGGTCCTGGCGGAAGGGGAAGGCATAGACGCGCGGGTCCTCGGGGATGTTGGCCAGCACCGCCACG
>NZ_JBOHKS010000226.1:0-21446 GCF_050729195.1 Hypericibacter sp. | reverse complement strand
GCCGCGGGGAACGCATATCGACTTGCGTAGGACCGCTCAGACGCCGGTGGTCTGGCTGAGGAACAGATGTCCCATCGCCGTCGGCTGAACGCCGATCACGCCTTTGCGGATCGCCGTCAGGTAGTCGTAGAAGTAGCTGAAGATGACCGGCGTTTCGTCCAGCAGCAGGCGCTGGATCTTGCCGGCTTCCTGACGCTGCGATTCCAGATCGAGGGCCGCAATGTAGCTGGAAACCAGCTGGTCATATTGCGTGTTCTTGAAATGCGCCGAGTTCCAGGTGCCGTCGCTGCGCAAGGGCGCCGAGAGATAGACGTTCGGCACGCCGCGATGGCCATAGTCGGTGATGCCCATGGTGGAATCGAGCCAGTCCGACTTGCCATAGACCGCATCGCCGTAATAGGCGCCCTGGTCCTCGATCTTGAGCGTGATCTTGCCCTTGATCTCCTTCACGGCGCTCTGGATCAGCTGCGCATATTCCGGGATCTCGAGATATTTCTCGGTCGTGAGCGTGACCTCGAAACCCTTCTTCATGCCGGCCGCTTCCATCAACTGCTTGGCCTCGGCGATGTTCTTCTCGCGCTGCTGCACCGATTTGTCGGTCGAGGGATAGGCGCCGGCGAAGGGGCTGTCATTGCCGATCTGCGCGCGGCCCTGCATCAGGCCCTTGATCAGCTTGGGCCGGTCGAGGCAGAGCGCGATCGCCTGGCGCACGCGCTTGTCTTTGAACGGATCCATGTCGGTGCGCATATGCACCTGCTGATGCGCGATCGAGGGCAGGCTCATGATCTCGATCTTCGGATCCTTCATGATCGGCACGGCCGCCAGCACGGGCGTCTGCTGCACGACATGGACCTGACCGCCCTGGAGCGCCAGGATCTGCGGCTGGATGTCGGTGTAGAAGGTGAATTCGAGCCGGTCCGGCAGCGCCTTGGCACCCCAGTAATCGTCGTTGCGCACGAAGGACGCGCCGACCTTGGGGGTGTATTTGTCGAGCTTGAAGGGGCCCGTGCCGTTGAAATGCGTCTCGAAGTCGCCCTTGTAGTCCGCCGGGATGATGATGGCGTTGTAATTGTCCGACGAGACCAGATAGGGGAAGTTGCCGTTGGCGGCGTCGAGATGGAACTCGACGGTGTAGGAGTCGATCTTCTTGGTGCCGCCCTTCGACAGATAGCCGGTGAAGGCCGAGAGCGCGTTGGACGAGTTGGCCGGATCGGCAAGCCGGTCCATGGTCGCGACCACGTCGTTCGCCGTCATCGGCGAGCCGTCATGGAACTTCACGCCCTGGCGCAGCTTGAAGGTCCAGACCGTGCCGTCCTTGTTCGGCTTCCAGCTGTTGGCCAGGACCGGACGCAAGGTCAGATCGGCGCCATCGACGCAGAGATATTCGCCCACCTGGCTCAGCATGCAGAGGCCGCCATTGTCGGCGACGCTGACGGGCTCGATCGCGGCGGCCGGAACCGTCATCGCGATCTTGACCGTGCCGCCGCTCGAGGCCGCGCGCGCGAAATTGGGCCAGCCGCCCACGCCCGCCGCCGCCGCGATACTGCCGAGGAGCGGCACCGACATGCCGAGCACCGCGCCATGGCGCAGGAACTCGCGCCGGTTGACCCGGCCATCCAGCAATCCATCGATCAGATGATTTTCATGTTCGGTGCGATTGCGCCGAAAAAGATCGAGCAGACGATAGTCTTTGGCCATTTTGAAGTCTCCCAGTCTGTGTTTGTTTTCAACACGTTAACATAGAGCGATCCGGCCGCGGAAGGTCGGTTGAGCCGCTTCATCCGCGCTTCGGTCGATGGCAATGCTCCCGAGATCCCTCCTCTATCCTAGCGCGAGGCGCGGCGGTCCTGCCCACAAGAAATAACATTGCCATCCGGAAACCAATCCAGGCCGGGCAGCGCGCATGCCCCACCCGGCCCGTTTGAAGGCCGTCTCGGGACAAGATACCTGTCCGTCAAATCAGCTTGCCCTGCCGTGATGGGGCTGCCCAAGCGCCCGAGAGTCCCGGCTGCCCCTCTTTCCGGCCGATGCTCAGCCGGTGCGCCCATAGAAGCCGCGGCGCTCTTCCGCGCTGAAACTGACGCCCGGCCGGTCATAGTAGGAGAAGATCGCGATCAGGCGCGCCCTGTCGCCGACCGGCGGGGTGATCCGGTGCAGCGTGTTCCGGCCTTTGAAGACGTTCAATGTTCCCGGCGTCACGCCGCGCGTGCGAACGGCGGGGTCTTCGCCACGCAGGACGCGTGCGATGCCGTCGAGATTGCGGTCGGTTTCCGATCGCAGATCGCTGCGATACTGGAACTCGCCGCCCGATTCCGGGGCCTGGATCAGAAGTGTGGTGGTGAAGTGCGAGCGGTCGAAATGCCAGTTCAGCGTTTCACCGGCGCGATAGGCGATGACGTTGAGGCGGGCCAGCGGATCGTCCATCACATGCAGCGCCGGCAGCTCCAGCGCGAGGCTGAGAAAATCGGCGAGCGGCTTCCACTCATAGATCCGGCGCAGGGCCGAAGCGCCGAGCTGGTCGTCACAGAGGGTATGGTGGGTCGTGTCCACTTGCCGCAACGCCGGATGATCGGGCGGAACGCCCGGGACGTCCTTCTGGAAATAGACATTGTGGCTGCGTTTGTGGGTGTAGGACTCGCGGTCCATCTGCGGCCGCACCGCCGCCGCGCAGGCTTCGATCACCTCGCGGCGCACGAAGTCCTCAAGGTCGAACATGCCATGCGCGTCGAGGTCCGCCTGGCAACGGGCAATGAGCGCTTTGGCCTCGGGCGAGTCCAGGCGGTCGATCGGATATCGCTGCAGGTCGAGGAGGTCTCTCATCGGGATCTCGGGGTGGCGGGGATCATCGAGGCGGCAAGGCGGGAGCCCAGATATTTGTAGAAATCCAGCACCGGCCCTTCGAGGTCGGCGGGCGCCAGCGGCCCCGCCGCGTGATGGCGGGAATTCAAGCCGCGCATCAAACGAAGCAGGACAGCCTTGTCTTCCGCCATCGTGCGCTGGAACAGATCGATGGCCCAATCGACCTTGTCCTGCGGCCAGTCGGGGCCGAAGAAGATGAGGCCCATCTTCACGCGCACGCGGTCGGTCGCGTCCGGCTGAATGCAGAGGAAAGAGCTGTAATCGCCGGCGCAGCCGACGACGAGGCCCGGCGGCACCGCGAACATGACGCAATTGTCGACCTGGACATCGGTCAGGTCGGGATGCCCCTTCTGCGATCGCGGCAGCGTCGGCGAGAAGCCGGCGTTATAGCCGAAATAGGCATCGCCCGGCGTGAAGTGCCGGCAGAGGCGCGTCGGGTTGACCGGATGCAGCGTCTCGGGATGGAGCGGCGTGAGGTGATAGCCCTCCATGAAATTCTCGACGAGGCATTTCCAGTTGGTGTCCCAGACCTCGTCGGCCAGATAACGGAGCGCCATCTGCTCGAGATGGTAAGGCTGGACCAGGGCTTCGAGCCCGGCCAGCCGCGGCGCCAGGGGACGCGGATCGGCGGCGCAGGACACGAAGACGAATCCCTGCCAGAGCGCGCAGTGGAATTCCGGCAGCCGGCAATTGCGGCGGTCGAAATCGGCGCGCTCCCCGATCCCCGGCGCGCCGGCGAGGCGTCCTTGCGTGTCGTAGGACCAATGGTGATAGGGGCAGACCAGGCGCCTCTGGTTGCCGCGCCCGGTGGCGATGATCGCGCCGCGGTGGCGGCAGACATTGGAGAAGGCGCGGATTGTCCCGTCATCGCCATGGATGGCGACCACCGGCTCGCTGCCGATCTGGAATGTCACGAAGTCGCCGGCGCGCGCGAACTCCTCGGCGCGGCCGATGCAGACCCACTCCTGCAGGAACAGCCGTTCCTTCTCGAGAGTCAGCACGCGCGGGTCGGTGTAGAAGGCCCGCGGCATCGACCAGGCCCGCTCATAAGGCTGGGTCCGGGAGCGATCGAGAGCCTCGCCGAGCTCCCGGATGACGTTGTCTTCCATCTCTTTTGTCCGCCGCCCTGTGGAAGGCCAGGGGAAACTATACCTACAGAAAAACTCGCTTCATATTGCAGAAATAATAGTATTCCATTAGAATTTCTATAGGACCGCTGGAGCCCCTTTCATCCCATGAGCCGCCGCCTGCCGCCCCTCAATGCCGTGAAGGCGTTCGAAGCGAGTGCCCGCCATGGCGGCTTCAGCCTGGCGGCCCGCGAGCTTGGCGTCACGCCCGGCGCGATCAGCCAGCAGGTCAAGATCCTCGAGGAGTTCTTCTCGAAGCTGCTGTTCGTTCGCCGCAACAACCAGCTCCAGCTGACCGATGCCGGGCTGGCGCTCTATGCGGACAGCGCCGAGGTGATCGACCGCCTGTCGGCCATGACGCAGCGGATGCTGGAAGGAAACCTGCCCTCCCGCTTCGTGATCAGCACCCTGCCCTCGGTCGCGGTGCGCTGGCTCAATCGCCGGCTGGAGGGATTTCTGGCGATGGAGCCCGACATCCGCTGCGAGATCCGGGTCGAGGAGGACCCGGTCGATTTCACCCGGCATCATATCGATCTGCGGATCTGCTACGGCCAGCATCTCTATCCGGAGCTGGTCACGATCCCGCTGCTGCGCGACGAGGTGCTGCCGCTCTGCACGCCGGAGCTCCTGGCGCGCGGTCATTTCCAGGCGGGCATACCCGGCTCGATTCCGGACCAGGATCTGATCCATGTCGATTGGGGCGCCAGCTTCGCCTCCTACCCGACTTGGGCCGAATGGTTTCACGCGAACGGTACCGAACGTACGCCGCAGCTGGGTCTCGGCCATATGGTGGGAATGTCGAGCCTGGCCATCGACCTAGCCTTGTCCGGATTCGGCGTGGCCCTGGGTCAAAGGCTCTTGGCGCGCGACGAGCTCGCGGAAGGCCGCCTGCTGGCGCCGTTCCCGCAAAAGCTCCCCCTGGGTTACGCCTACTGCGCGGTTCATCCTCATTCGCGCAGCCATAATCGGACGGTCGCGTCTCTCATCGAATGGGTCAGGCGCGATCTCTAAGCCCCATGACAGGGCCCGCCACTGGATTAGAGTAGGCGCGACATCATCCCCAGGAGCAGACCTGTGAAGATTACGAGAGTGACGCTCTTCGCCCAGAGCCAGCCCTTTCGCGACGGCACCTACACCTGCTCGGGCGGGCGCTCGGCCGAGGGATTCGAATCCAGCATCGCCAAGATCGAGACCGATGCGGGCCTGACCGGCTGGGGCGAGATGGCGCCGCTCGGCTCCTTCTACGACCCCTCCTTCCTGGGCGGAGCGCGGGCCGGCATGAAGGAGCTGGCGCCGGCCCTGATCGGCCTCGATCCAGCCCAGGTGAACGCCGTCAATGAGCGCATGGATCTGCTGCTGAACGGGCATCCTTATGTGAAGGCCGCGCTCGACATGGCCTGCTGGGATTTGAAGGCGCAGCAGGCCGGCATTCCGGTGGCGGAAGCGCTGGGCGGACGGTTCGGCGAGCGCATGGCGCTCTATCGCTCGGTGCCGCAGGCAGCGCCCGAGGCCATGGCGGCGCGCGCGAAAAAATACATCGCCGAGGGCTATCGCCGGATCCAGGTGAAGGTCGGACTCGAGGTCAAGGACGACATCGCACGGATGGAAGCGGTGCTGGACGCCGTGCCCGCCGGTACCGTCATCTTCGCCGATGCCAACGCCGCCTGGCGCCAGCAGCAGGCGATCGAGTTCCTGCGCGCCACCCGCGATCTCGATTACACGCTGGAGCAGCCTTGCGCCTCCTACGAGGCCAATCTCGCGGTGCGCCGTCATTGCGACCGGCCGCTGGTGCTGGACGAGACCATCGACGGCCTGAATGTCTTCATGCGCGCCTGGAGCGACCGGCTGATCGACGGCATCACCATCAAGGTCGCGCGCGTCGGCGGCGTGACCAAGGCGAAGCTCATCCGCGACACGGCCGCAACGCTGGGCATCGGCGTCACGATCGAGGATACCGGCGGCGCCGAGCTCAACACCGCGGCCACGGCGCATCTCATGATGTCGACGCCCGAGGGCATCCGCCAGCACACCTGCGATTTCTATAACTGGGTCACGACCCGCCACACCCGGCCCGGTTTCGCCGACAAGGTGTTTGACACACGCGACGGCTCAATGGCGGCGCCACGCGGGAAGGGCCTCGGGATCGAGGTGGACGAGCCGGCGCTGGGCCAGCCCTTTGCGGTCGTGGGCTAGCTTGCCCGCGGACTCGCTCTCCCTCGCGCAAGCCAGGGCGCTCCTCGCCGACCGGCGGCCGATCGACGAGGCGGCGATCCGGCGCGACCGGCTGGCACGGCTGCGGCGCAAACTCCGCGAGCATGACGTGGCCGCGGCCCTCATCTTCGATCCGATCAATCTGCGCTACGCCACCGGCAGCCGGAACATGCAGGTCTGGACCATGCATAATTTCGTCCGCTACGCCTTCGTCGCAGCGGACGGGCCTTGCGTGCTGTTCGACCTGGCAACCAGCAAGCATCTGGCAGCCGGCCTCGAGACCATCGACGAGATCAGGCCCGCCTGGTCGGCCGACTATGTCATCGTGGCCGATCGCGCCGACGAGATCGCCCAGAAATGGGCCGGCGAAATCGACGAATTGATGCGGGCCCATGGCGGTGGCAACCGGCGCCTCGCCGTCGACCGCTTCGACGTGCCGACGGCGCTGGCACTCCAGGCGCAAGGCCTGACCTTGGTCGACGGCAAGATCATGCTGGAGCGTGCCCGGGCGCAAAAATCGCTCGAGGAGATTCGCGCGCTCAAGCGTTCCTTCGAGGCCTGCGACGCCGCGGTCGCCGAAATGCGGGACGCCATAAAACCCGGAACGACAGAGCAGGCGGCCTTCGGCCTGCTGCTCAAGGCGAGCCTTGCGCGTGGCGGCGAATATCCCGAGACGCGGCTTCTGACCGCGGGCCCCCGCACCAATCCCTGGTTCCAGGAAGCCTCGGATCGGCCGATGCAGAAGGGCGAGATGCTCTCCTTCGACACCGACCTGATCGGGCCGATGGGTTTCTATACCGACATCTCCCGCGCCTGGACCGTCGATGGCGGCAGGCCCAGCGACGCGCAGCGCCGGCTCTATGCAACATCGCGCACCCAGCTCGATCACAATATCGCGCTGCTCAAACCCGGCATCCGCTTCCTCGAATTCTCAGCCAAGGCCTATGCGCTCCCCGACATCTATATCCCCAACCGCTATGCCGACGTCGCCCATGGTTGCGGGCTCAATGTCGAGTATCCGCTGATCTGGTATCCCGAAGACGAGGAATGGGGCGCCTATGACGGCATGTTCGAGGAGAACATGGTCGTCTGCTGCGAAAGCTATGTCGGCGCCGTGGGCGGCCCCGAGGGCGTGAAGCTGGAGCAGCCGGTCTGGATCACCGCCGAGGGGCCGCTGCTGCTGTCCGACACTCCGCTGGAAGACGATTACGACTGAGACGGCTCTTCTCTCTTTCTATCGAAGCAATTCCGTGGCCCACCGAATCTGACGGGATTTTCAGACTCTGACGCAATCGACGTCGTGATGAGATAGCCGTGGTTTTGTTCCTGTCGCGCGGGCGGCGTCCTAGGCCGCGGCGATGGAAACGGGTTTCGCTGGCGCGCAAAACCAAGGAGCCCTCCTATGGCCAAGATGACCAATGCCGATCTCCTCGCCGCGACACTGATCGATGCCGGCGTCAGCCGCATCTGGGGCGTCACCGGCGACAGCCTGAACGGGCTCAATGACAGTTTGCGCCGGCTCGGCAAGATCGAGTGGATGCATGTGCGCCACGAAGAAGTGGCGGCCTTTGCCGCCGGGGCCGAGGCCGCGATCACCGGCCGCCTCGCGGTCTGCGCCGGCAGCTGCGGCCCGGGCAATCTCCACCTGATCAACGGCCTGTTCGACTGCCACCGCAATCATGTGCCGGTGCTGGCGATCGCGGCCCATATCCCCTCCTCCGAGATCGGCCTGAATTATTTCCAGGAGACCCATCCGCAGGAGCTGTTCCGCGAATGCAGCCATTATGTCGAGCTGGTCTCGAGCCCGGATCAGATGCCCCGCGTGCTGCAGACCGCGATGCGCGTCGCGATCCAGAAGAAAGGCGTGGCGGTCATCGTGCTGCCCGGCGATATCGCGCTGAAGCCGGCACCTTCGGGCGCCGAGACGAGCTGGACCGATGCCGCGATGCCCGTGGTGTTGCCAAGCGAGGCCGAGCTCGACCGTCTCGCGGCCTTGTTGAACGGCTCGGAGGCGGTGACGCTGCTCTGCGGCAGCGGCTGCGCCGGCGCCCATGAGGAGCTGGTGGCACTCGCCGACGCGCTGCAATCGCCCGTGGTCCATGCCATGCGCGGCAAGGAGCATGTCGAATGGGACAACCCGTTCGATGTCGGCATGACCGGGCTGATCGGCTTCAGCTCCGGCTATTACGCGATGCTCTCCTGCAACACGCTCCTGATGCTCGGCACCGATTTCCCCTATCGGAACTTCTATCCGACCGAGGCCAAGATCGCGCAGATCGACATCCGGCCCGAGGCGCTGGGCCGGCGCACGCCGCTCGATCTCGCCCTCGTGGGTGACCTGCGCACCACGATCAAGGCCCTGTTGCCCCGCCTCAAGCGCGGCAAGGACAGTGCGTTCCTGGCGGCCGCCCGGAAACATTACGCGGCGGCACGCACCGGGCTCGACGAGCTGTCGCGCCCGAAGGCCAGCGACAAGCGGATCCATCCCCAGCATCTGACGCGCCTGGTGAGCGAGCTCGCCGCGGAGGATGCCATCTTCACGGTCGATGTCGGCACCCCCACGGTCTGGGCCGCGCGCTATCTCAAGATGAACGGCAAGCGCCGTCTGTTGGGCTCGTTCAATCATGGCTCGATGGCGAACGCGCTGCCCCAGGCGATCGGGGCCCAGGCGGCCTCACCCGGCCGGCAGGTGATCTCGCTCTCGGGCGATGGCGGCTTCACCATGTTGATGGGTGATTTCATCACGCTGTCGCAGATCGGGCTGCCGGTGAAGGTCATCGTCTATGACAACGGGTCGCTGGGATTCGTCGCCATGGAGATGAAGGCCGGCGGCTTCCTCGACACCGGCACCGATCTCAAGAACCCGAACTTCGCCGCCATGGCCGAGGCCATGGGCATCCTGGGAATCCGCGTCGAGAGCCCGGATCAGATCGAGGGCGCCCTGCGCAAGGCCTTTGCCCATGACGGGCCGGCGCTGGTCGATGTGACGACCGCGAAGCATGAGCTCGCCATGCCGCCCAAGATCCAGTTGGAGCAGGCCAAGGGCTTCAGCCTCTTCATGCTCAAGGCCATCATCAACGGCCGGGGCGACGAGGTTGTCGAGCTGGCGCAGACCAACCTGCGGCGCTGACGGCGGCGGTCAGGCCGGCAGCTTCTTCATGTCGGCGCCCAGGCGTACCGAGAGCTGATGGGCGATGGTCTGGATGCTCTTGGCCGCGAGATCGGTGGTGCGGTCGTCCACCCGCGTCGCCAGCAGGCTGACGGCGACGCCCGCCACCACCTGATTCGAGGAATCGCGGACAGCCGTGCCAAAGCAATACATGCCCTCGCGCGTCTGGCCATCATCGATCGAGAAACCGCGGCGCCGGCAGTCCGTGAGCTCGGCCATCAGACTCTCGATGCTCTTGACGCTGCGCGAGGTCAAAGGCTGGGGCCAATGGCCGGCCAGGAGCTTGCGCACCTGGGCGTCCGACATGGCGCTGAGGATCGCCTTGCCCGTCGCGGTGAACGGCGCGGGCAGCCGCATTCCGATCCGGAAGGTGATGCCGAGCGACGACGAGCTGTTGCGGCAGGCGATATAGACCACTTCCGAGCCGTCCAGCACGGAGAGCGTGATGGTCTCGTCGGAGAGGACGGTGAGGCTGTCCCAGAGCGAGGAGAACTCGGCGGTCAGGTCGGTCTGGGCCAGGAATGCATTGGCCCAGCGCATGACATGCGGGCCGATCAGGAAGGAATTGCCGTTGCGCTTGGAGAGCAGCCCCAGATCGACCAGGGTGCCGCAGAGCCCGTGAACCGTGCTCTTGGGCAGGCTCAATTTCCGCGCCAGATCCGAGACGGTCAGAGGCTGGTCCGACGCGACGACGGCATCGAGCACCCGGCTGCCGCGAATGAGGGCGGGAACGCCCTTTTCGCCGACGCCGATGGGCAGTTTGGTGAGCTGCTTCTTCGATCCGAATTCCGGCAAGATATACCCACGCACCTTGAAGATTCCCCCTGGATCGCCTCCTTCCGCCAACGCGGCGGCAGGAAGCGCCCCTCTCAAGCAATCCGGCCCTGCCCGCTCATCCCCATTCCCGTCGCCGCATGATGTCGAGCCTCCTCAGTTGAGACTGCCGATCCGAAGGCCCTTACGGGATCCGGACGGCACCGTCACTCGTACCAACCCTCAGACGCCTTCCGCAGCGATTCGAACTGCGGAATGTCGTGACCGAACCAGACCTCGGCATGATTGGCATCCGCCATCGATCGGATCCGCTGGATCGTGCGGGCGGCGCCGATGGAATCGTAGCTGATGCCCGCGGGCTTCATCGGCGGCCCGTAATTCTCCGAGGTGTAGCAGGCATCCGACGCCAGGATCACGTTTGGATGATCGCGCAGAGAGACCATCATCCCCAGCATGCCGAAGGAATGGCCGGCGCCGAGATTGAGCAGCTTCACGCCATCAACGAGGTTGCGGTCGGGCTCCGCGCGGCCGACCTCGCGCCAATTGAGATCGAGCCGGATCCAGGTCTCGATGTCCTTGAGCGCATAAGGCGTGCTGTGGTCGCGCTTCGCATAATGCGTCGCCGCCGCCGCGAACTCGTCCTCATGAACGATGATGTTCGATTTGCGGAAGAACTCGATGCAGCCGGCATGGTCGCAATGGAGATGCGACAGCACCACATGCCGGATCTGGTTCGCCCCGATGCCCATCGCCTCCAGCCGGTGCGGCAGATAGCAATCGTCCGGCCCGATCACCGGAAAGACGTCCTGGAGGTTCTGCGGCCAGCGGCCGTTGGAACCCGCCCAGTCGGGATGGCAGCCGGTGTCGAACAGGACGTTGCCGTCGGGATGCTCGATGTAATAGGCCGAGACCGGGATATCGATCAGCTTGCCCGGCGGATTGGGGTTCTTGGCCATCGCCACGGTCGAGTTCGCGACCATGAAGTTCTTGTCGAGACGCAGCTTGCCCAGATCGAGCACATGCATCTTGAGCGACTTGGAGCCAACGAAGGGGCTCCGCGAGGATTTCGGCTTGGGCACCGCCACCAGGCTGGCGCTGGGTGCCGACGGCGCCGGCTCCCAGCGGGTCTCGGCCTGCGGCGCCGCCGAGGCCGGCCTGACCTCGATCTTCGACCCCGAGGGCGGCCGCGCGCCATGCGCCCCGTCGCCGAACTCCAGGATCTTCATCCGCTCGGAACGATCCTTGGCGACGCTCTTGCTGCTGTCGTCCTTGCCGAATTCCACGATCTTCATGTCATCGCATCCTGTCTTCGGGTTCCCCGCCTGCACTCCCAACAGCGATCGTCAGTCGCCAGTCCGTTCGCGGATGATCCTCAAGGCTTCCTTGAGATAGGTCCGGAACAGCGGATAGTTCTCGCTCATCGGGAAATGGCCGATATCGGTCATCTCGATATAGACGCCGTTCTTGATCTGACGGGCCGTGTTCTCGGTCGCGTCGGGCGGCGTCAGATAATCGTAGGTGCCGGTCATCATGACGACGGGGCAGCGCTTGCCGTCGATGTCCGCGAGCTGCTTCCGCAGGTCGTGATCGACCGAATAGAAGTAGAGGTCGCCTTTGAAGGCCTCGGAGCCTTGCGTGTAATAATGCCAAGTGAGCCAGCGGTCCATCTCGGGCGACTGCGGCGCCATCAGATCCCACACGCCGCTGGCGCAGACCTGCGCCGCATTGGCGTGGGGATGGCGCCACCAATCGAGGAAGAAGCCCGGCGCATAGTCGGCGGCCTCGACCGGGATCACCGCCTTGAAGCGGTCGGGACGGCGCAGCGCCAGCTGCAGCGCGACATTGCCGCCGAAGGAGGAGCCCATGAAGATCGGGTTCTTGAGCTCGAGCGCGTCGCAGAACTTCACGATGAAGTTCACATAATGGTCGGCCGTGAGCTTGTATTCCGACTTCCACCATTCGCTGTTGAGCGGGGGGTCGGACTTGCCGTGACGGGCGAGATCGTAGGCGATCACGTTGTAGTTCTTGGTGATCTCCTCATCCTCGAGCAGCCCGCGCCATTGATGGTTATGGCAGCCGGCGGTGTGCTGGCAGACCAGCGGCTGGCCCTGGCCGTTATGGAGATAGAAGACCTTGTATTCCAGGCCGTCGACTTCGATCGTGACGTAGCGGCCGGTGACTGGCGAGTGTTTTGCCATGTGGGCGATCCTCGAGCGTTAGGTTTGGCGTGTTCGTTCGGTTCCCGGGGTCGCGTCCTAGACCGGGACGCCGCTTTTCCGCAGCAATTCGAACTGCACGGTGAAATTCCGCAGATTCTGCATCAGCACCAGCAGATTGCCTTCGAGCTTGAGATCCTCGCGGAAGCTCGCCGACCAGATGCCGTGGAACATCGGCTTGGGCATCGGCTGGCCGAACTCCCGCCAGGTCTGGGCGCTGGCGCGCAGCGCGAAGTCATAGGCATCGAGCGGCTGCGGGTTGGTGTTGATGTTCTTCACCTTGCCATCATGCATCTCGATGATGACCTTGCGGTCGGTCATGTCGTACATGAAGGTGCAGGTGTAGTATTTTCCCATTGCCGCAATGGTCTGATCATTGTCGGTCAGACTCTTGAACTTGCTCGCCCAGCCTTTGACATCGATAGCCATGGTTGCCTCTTCTTCCTCTTGCCCCGGGGGAGTTCCCCAATCAGGGCGAAACGCCTGCGTTGAGCCGGTTAATCTTCAAGATGCGATCGCGGCCCGCGCCATCAAGTGCGGCGAACCGATCTGAACTTTCCTTCAAGGTGGTGTTGTGAGTTCCCAGCCTTCCAAAGACGAGACCCGCGCGGCCTATCGTCACTTCCTCGCGATCCCGACGCGATGGATGGACAACGACGTCTATGGCCATGTGAACAATGTCGTCTATTACAGCTATTTCGACACGGTCGTGAACAAATGGCTGATCGACAGCGGACTGCTCGATTTCTTGCGCAGCGAGACCATCGGCCTGGTGGTCGAGACCTCCTGCAGCTATTTCCGCCCGATCGCCTTTCCGGATGCGATCGCGGCGGGCCTGCGGGTGGCGCATCTGGGGCGCAGCAGCGTGCACTACGAGGTCGGCCTGTTCCGCAATGACGAGTCCACCGTGGCCGCCGCCGGCCATTTCATCCATGTCTATGTCGACCGCGCCAGCAACCGCCCCGTCGCGATCGCCGAGGCGATGCGAGACGCGCTGCAGGCGCTGATGGTGAAATGATCCGATCGCGGCCATGAGTTTCACCAGGCCTGCTGATAGATGGCGAGCGCGTCCGCTTCGGTAAGCGGTCGCGGATTATTGATCAGAAGACGCGTCTGCTTCATCGCATCCCGGGCCAGCATGGGGACGGCGTCCTTGGGGATGCCGACATCGCGCAGGCGCTGCTCGAGGCCGCAGCGCGCCGACAGCCCGGCGAGCTTCTCGGCGAAGGCCGAGGCCCGCCCCTGCGTGCCGACCTCCGCCAACTCCGGGAACGCATAAGGCGCGATCTCGGCATAGGCCGCACTCGCCGTCTCGGCATTGAAGCGCAGCACATGGGGCAGCATCAGGGCGTTGGAGAGCCCGTGCGGCACATGGAAATGGCCGCCGATCGGATAGGCCAGCGCATGAACCGCCGCCACCGGCGAATTGGCGAAGGCCTGGCCCGCCAGCATGGCGCCCAGCAGCATATCGCCGCGCGCCGCGCGATCCTGGCCGTTGCGGACCGCCCGCTCCAGGGCCGCTCCCATCAGCCGCAGGGCTTCGCGTGCCAGGGCGCGCGAGACCGGATTGTTGCTGGGGCTGGCCGAGGCGAAAGCCTCGATCGCATGGACCATGGCGTCGATGCCGGTCGCCGCGGTCACATGCGGCGGCAGGCCCAGCGTCAACTCCGGGTCGAGCAGCGCGATATCGGGAATGATGACCGGCGAGACCACGCCCTTCTTCTCGCTGGCGCCGGTGGTGACGATCGAGATCGGCGTGACCTCGGAGCCGGTGCCGGCGGTGGTGGGCGCGAGCAGCAGCGGCAGGCGCGGTCCCTTGGCGTTGCCGATGCCATAGATGTCGGCGAGCTTCTCCCGCCCCGGCGCCAGCAGGGCGGCGAGCTTGGCGCTGTCCATGGAGGAGCCGCCGCCCAATCCGATCACCGCGTCCGCCTCGAAATCCTGCGCGGCCGCCACGCAAGCCATGATCACCGCCTCGGGCGGATCGGCCTCGACCTTGGAATAGACCGACACCGCCACGCCCGCGGCCTCCAGCGACTTCAGGGCCGGATCGATCAGCCCGACCTTGATGAGGCCGGGATCGGTGACCAGCAGCACGCGCTTGCCGAGCTGGGTCGCCGCGATCTCGCCGATGCGGGCGATGGCGCCGTCGCCGAAGACGATCCGGGGCGCGGTATTGAAATTGAACGCCGTCATGGTCTGCCTCCTTTATCCGCCCTGCCCCGCGCGCTCATCCGAAGATCCAATGCGCGAGCGTGAGCACCGCCAAGCCGATCACGAGCCCCCAGAACCAGTTGCGCCAATCCGACGCCAGCGCCTGCCGCGACAAGGCTGGCGGATTGTAATTGATATGGGTGTCGACGCTGCCGATAGGGGCAGTGGACATGCCCATTTTGTAAGCCAGGAACCAGATCACCAGCACGCCCAGCGCCCACCACAGGATCTGCCAGGCCCAGATCGAGGGCAGGCCCAGCACCCAGCCAGCAACCCCGCCATTCGGCGCGCCGAAGAAGTCATTGCCCCAGACAGCCCCCGGCCCGACCGCGAAGAAGATCCAGGCGAGCGCGATCGCCCAGGCCGCCGGCCGCAGCAGGCGCCGCTCGGGCGAGAGCCCCGCCTTCTCGGCGAGGTAATCGTGATATTTGCCGCGATGCGCTCGCTCGGGGCCGCCTTGGGTCATGGCCGAGACGATGAGGCAGACCAGCAGGTTGAAGAACATGCCCCAGCCCGCGGAATGGATCGTCCAGGGCCAGCGGCCCCAGGGCAGATGGAGTCCGACGAAGGCGCTGAGCGACTGGCCGAAGGGCTCGGTGAAGACGACGGCGACCAGGCCGAACACCAGCCCCAGCACCACGCCCTGGCGCGTCAGCCAGGGGAACCAGCAGACGGCGGCGAGCGCCGGCCAGAGCTGGAAGCCGAAGGAGAGCGCCAGCGCGCCGAGCTCGCTTTCGGTCGCCGGCAGATAGGAGGCGGTCAGGAGCGCCGCCAGCAGCACCAGCCCGATGCTGATCCGGCCATAGAGCTTGAGCTCGCGGTCGCCGGCCTCCGGGTTGAGATAGCGCTTATAGACATCGCGCGCGAGGATCGTGCCGGCGGTCGAGGCATAGAAGGCGATCATCGCCTGGATGGCGGCGAGCGCTGAGACCGCGAGCAATCCTGTGAACCAGGGATCGCTCTTGCCGATCGCGCGGATGAAGAAGGCAACGAGATTGCCCGGATCCTGGCTCGCGATCGGCGGCAGCCAGTCGGCAGTGGCGAGGCCGGCTGCGGTCACGGCAGGCGAGGCGCCAAGGAACAAGGCCCCCATGCCGATCAGCACCGAGAAGAAGACGAGGATGAGCCCGATCACCGCGGCCGAGGCCCAGACTTGCTGCGCGGCAAAGCCCTTGGCGCTGCGGGTGGCGAAGGCCCAGAGGGTGAAGGCGGGTGCCGCCTGGATCCCCATCAGCGCGAAGCTGTAGCTGAGGATCATGGAAGCGGTCCAGGTGCCGCCGATCGGCGCCTCGATGCCGAGCCCGCGCGTGAACTGGATCACGCCCGGGATCTCGAAATAGCTGTTATAGCCGGCAGCCGTGTTGCCGAAGGGCGCGACCGCGGTGGCGCCCAGCTTGGCGAGAGCATTGTTGAAGGACGCGAACCCGCCCAGCTTGCCATAGGCGACCAGCCCGATCGCGGCGAGGCCGGCGGCCATCAACAGCCCCTGCAAGGTCCCGACATAGGCGACCGCGCGCAAGCCGCCGACGCAGACATAGAGGAACAGCACCGCCGTCAGAACCCACATCGCCACATGGCGATCGACCTCGCCCTCCGACAGGATCTGGAGCAGATAGCCCGAGGCGGTCAGCTGCATGGCGAGAAACGGGATCGAGAAGACCAGGGCGATCAGCACGACCAGCCGGCGCATGCCCTCGCTGCCGAAATAATCGGCGAACATGTCGCCAGGGGTGACATAGCCGAAGCGCTTGCCCAGGAGCCATTGGCGCTTGAGGAACATCACGCCGGTCAGGGGGATGGTGACGGCGCAGAGCGACAGCTGCGCGAACTGGAATCCGTCCTGGAAGATGAAGCTCGGATGGCCGAGGAAGACCCAACCCGAGAAGGAGGTCGCGGTCGCCGCCAGCACGAAGATCCAGGGCGAGATGCCGCGGTCGGCGAGGAAATAATCGTTGGCCGTCGTGCCGATCAGGCGCGCGCTGGCCGCACCCCAATAGACGCAATAGACCCAATAGGCCCCGACGAAGGCGAGCAGCCACACGACTCCTTCAGACAAGGGAATCGCCCTCCCTGTCTGTCGCGCCCGGCCCCCAAGGGGCGGCGCGTCCGGCCGGAATCCTGGATGCCCGCAATGACATCAATGGCGACCCATCTGGTGGAACATCGAGAAGGAGCCCTTCAATCCGTATTTCGTTACGAGATAGGCGATGAAGGCGATGATGATGGCGGCAAAGCCCGAGAGACCGATCACGATGTCGGTGGTGCCGAAGGTCGGATCGAAGATCCAGCTCGCGACGAACCCCAGGACCGCGATGCCGAAGGCGATGAAGCCCAGCGCCACCTCGCCGGCCGTGAAGCCGCCGCCATAGAAGCGGTTGATGATCACCTGCGAGACGAAGCCCACGAGAATGAGCGCGAAACCGACGAGGCCGACGACGACCGCGCCGCTGCCGATGCCCGACTGGATCAGGCCCAGCCCGAACGCGCCGAACAGGCCCCAATTCGCGATGACCGCGAGCCGTCTCTCTGTCTGCCTGATGGTGATCATGATCGACCTCGTGGGCGTGAAACCGGCGGAAGGCGTCGACGGCTATCGGCGGAAGCCGATCTCCTCGCCTTCGCGACCGCCTCAGCCCTTGTCACTCGGCTTCGGATCCTTCGGCGCCGGCGCCTTCAGCAGATTGCCGAGATTGCCGACCGATCCGGCCGAGATCCCGATCTGCTGCAGCAGGTCGTCGACGAAGGGCGCCTGCGCGCGGTAGCGCAGCGCGGCATTGACCGCGCTGTCGGCAAGGCTGCGGCCCTTGGGTCCGCCGCCATCGCCGCCGCCCGAGCCCTGATCGCCACCGCCGCCGCCGGCACCGTCGAGTGCGCCGGTGCTGCTGAGGCCCGGCAGGCCGTCGACCTGGAGGATGCGGATCGATTCGATGCGCTCGATCGGCTTGACGCTCTCGCGGATGATCTCCGGCAGATTCTCGACCAGACGCCGGTGAAGCGCGCTGCGCCGGCTGGCGTCGGAGCGCAGGTTTTCCGCCTCGTTGAGGGCGCGCTGGCCCTCGGCATCGACCTCGTAGCGATATTTGGCCGCATCGGCCGAGGCGTTGTCGGCCGATGCGCGCTCCACGGCGGCCTTCTTCTCGGCCTCGGCCATGGTGACGATCTTGATCGCCTCGCGTTCGGCTTCCTGCTCGGCCCCGATGAGCTCGATCAGCTTGCGGCGATCCGCAATCTGCTTTTCGCGCATCGTGGTCACGTTTTCCTGCGCTTCGACCATCAGCGAGCGAGCCTGCTCAGCCGCGGCCTGCGCCTCGGACTGGGACTTGGACTTGGTGGCGACGGCGATGACGCGGTCCTGCTCCTCGATCTCGAGAACACGGCGGCGCTGCACCTCGAGCCGCTCGGTCTCGCGCTCGCGCTCGATGCGCTCGGCTTCGAGCGTGCGTTCCTGGCGGATGCGGGAGAGCTCGATTTCCTCGGAGGCGCGGATCTGTGCCTCCTCGATCTCGCGGTCGCGCGCGGTCTTCTCGATCGCGATCTCGGCGCGCTGCTGGGCCCGCCGCATGGCAATCTCGCGCTCCTGCTCCATACGCGAATATTCGCTCTCCTTGTCGATATCCAGCGCGAGCTTCTCCGATTCCAGATTCTTGTTGCGGACCGCGATCGCCGTGTCCTGCTCGATGTCGTTGCGCTTCTTCTTGCGGGTCTGGATCTCCTCGGTCAGGCGGGTCAAGCCCTCGGCGTCGAACTGGTTCGAGGGATTGAAGAGCTTGATGTCGGTCTGGTCGAGGCTGGTGAGGGACGCGGTCTCGAGCTCGAGCCCGTTCTGGGTCAGGGAGCCCGCCACCTGGTCACGCACGCCCTTGATGTATTTGCCGCGATGCTCATGCATCTCCTCCATGGTCATGGTGGCGGCGACCATGCCCATCGCGTCGACGAAGCGGCCCTGGACCAGGTCCTTGAGGCTCTCGGGGTTCATGGTGCGCCGGCCCAGCGTGCGGGCCGCGGTCGCGACCGCCTCGGGCTGCGGGATGACGCGGACGAAGAACTCGACCGTGACCTCGACGCGCATGCGGTCCTTGGTGATGAGCGACTGCTCCTTGGCGCGGCGCACCTCGAGGCGCAGCGTGTTCATGCTGACCTCGGTCACGTCATGGACGATCGGCAGCACCAGGGCGCCGCCGCCCATCACCACCTTCTCGCCGCCGAAGCCGGTGCGGACGAAGGAGATGTCCTTGGTCGATCGCCGGTAGAGCCAGTGCAGCAGATAGACGGCAACCGCAATGACGATCGTCGCCAAGATGATGATGGCAATGATGTTTGCGCCGTTCATGTCTCATCCCTCCATAGCATTATCGAGACGGGCGCCCGCATCGGGCATCGTCTCGTACCGGAGCAGGCGCATCGGACCCAGGACCTGGCCGCCGCCGGTTTGTTGTTTCGCATCTCAAGACAAATGGGGAGCGAACCTCATTCATCGGGTCGAAGCCGATTCCTTCATCGCCGCAAAGAGAATGATCAGGCCGAACAGGATCTGATTCACGAAGTCGGCGAGGTTGTAGACGATGCTCAAGGTGCCTTCGTCGACGCCACCGGCGAAGCTGGCGATGAAATAGCAGAGCGGATAGATCGCCCAGCCGACGGTCACGACCAGACGCAACCAGAAGAAGCCGGTCTGCACCGTCTCGGTGGCGCTCTTGGCATTGATCTCGCCGAGCTTGCCGAAATAGACCTCGCCCAGGATGTAGAGCCAGCCGACGATGCCGATGAGGAAGCCCAGGGTCGGGTGCATGAAATCGACCTCGCCCATATAGCGGGCGAGGATCATGACGACCGAGACGACCAAGAGACGCCAGAACAGGCCGACCGGCGGCCGGGCGACGGCGCCGATGTAGAAATAGAGCGTCAGCACCTGGATCGGAACGGTGATGAGCCAGTCGATATAGCGGTAGATGACCGGCATCTGGCCGGCCGCCAGCCACACCTCGCGCGCCTGCCAGTAATAGGCGGTGGCGAGGAGGGCGACGACGCCGGCGAGCGCCACCGGAAGCTTCCATTTCTTCGAAACCCATCCGGTCCCGAGAAACAGCAACACCGCCGTCGCGAACATGCCGGCCAGGGTCAGGGAAAATGTCCCGCCGGTGATGTCGGTCGACTGGAGCAGTTTAAGTTCCATCAGACGCCTCCCAAGGCAACGCGCTTCTTGCCGTTGAATTGATCACGCTAGACCTGCGTCCGGATATGCGGCGAGCGCGCATAGAGCGCGACCATCGGCAGGATCAGCAGGCCGAAAATGAATTGCTGCCATTGATAATCGAGGCCGATGCCGACCAGGAACGAGGTCAGCACCTGCAGCACCAGGACGCCGATCACGGTGAAGCCATAGCCGCCGGCCCCGCCCAGCAGCGAGGTGCCGCCGATGACGACCGCGGCGAGCGTCATGAACAGATAAGGCTGACCGACGCCGATGAAGCCGCCGCCGCTCCAGCCCAGCAGCAGGCAGCCGGTCAAAGCCGAGACCGCGCCGCTGACGGCATAGGCGCCGACCCAATAGCGCCGCTCCGAGATCGAGAGTCGCGAGGCCGAGGTGCGGTTGCCGCCCAGCGCATAGAGATAGCGGCCGTAGACCGTGTTCTTCATGCCGACGATCAGCAGCACAGCCACCACCAGCCAGATCAGGATCACCGGCGGGAAATCGAGCCCGAAGGTCTGGCCGTTCATGGCGGCGAGATTGGTCAGCCATCCCGGCACCGCGCCGAACACGTTGCCGGCGAAGCGCGAGCCGAGGCTGGTGATGATCTGGGTGATGCCGGAGATCGCGAAGCCGACACCCAGAGTCAGAATCAGGGCCTGGCCCTGGAGCCGGAAACTCAGGAATCCGTTGAGGAGTCCGATCGCGATGCCGATCACGATGATGATGATGACCGCGAGCCAGGGTGGAACGCCGAGCCCGATCAGATAGAGCAGCGCGACATTGGCCGAGCCGATGATGAAGGGGATCGAGAGATCGAGGCCGCCCAGGAGCGCCACCATGGTCTGGCCGACGCAGGCCAAGCCCAGGAAAGAGGCAAAGAGCAGCATCGATTTGATGTTGGCCGGGTATATGAAGCCCTCGACCTTGAGCGATCCGACGACGAACAGCCCCACCAGCACGGTCAAGCCGATGAAGGCGCTGCGGTTCTCCACCACGAACTTGCTCATGAAGGCGGAGAAGATGAGCAGCCCGATCAGGACCAGCAGCGAGATGATGTTGAGGACCGAGAAGAAGCCCGCGATCGTGATCGAGCAGATGCCGAACACGAGCAGAAGAAGGATCAGCCCGGCGATGATGGGCCGGTTCTTCCGGATGAAGGCGCGCCGCGCGGCTTTGGCCGAGGATTGGGCCGGGTTGCCGTCGGCATCGACCCCTTCGACGACCACCGCGGCCTTGCCGCCATCGCCCCAGCGTGAGGTGAAGGCACGCCAGGCCCAGGCCACGAGTGCAAAAGTCGCGGCGGTATAGAGGATCACCTGCTGCGCCGGCAGGCCCTGATAGAAGCCGAAGATGAGGCCGATGCCGGCGACGATGAAGGCGGCGGCGAGGCCGGTCCATTTCAGCGCTGTCTGGGTCGATGATGTCATCGCTCGCTCTCCCGACCGCTCAGGGCGCGCTCTGGATCGTGGAAATGCCAAGCCCGCTCACCGTCTCGGGATTGGCGACCACATAGACGCCCAGCAGAATGAAGGCGGCGACCACGACATAAACCAGCGGCGACAGGCTCCGCGCGGTCTTGGCCTGCGCCACCATGGTCCGCAGGATGATCAGCACCGACAGGAGCAGGAGCCCCGCGACCGCCAGGGGGCCTGCCAGATTGGCGCCGCCCGCGATCGCCGCCGCCT
>NZ_JBOHKS010000225.1:0-19933 GCF_050729195.1 Hypericibacter sp. | reverse complement strand
CGCGCGACCTGCGCGCGGTGGCCGATGCGTTCGGTTTGCGAAGTCTTCAGGTGCTTGATCGACGCAGTCGCGGCCGCGGCAATCGCCGGCGGCAGCGCGGTCGTAAAAATAAATCCAGGCGCGAAAGAGCGCACGGCATCGCAGACCGCACGCTTGCCGCTGATGTAGCCGCCGACCACGCCGAACGCCTTGCCGAGCGTGCCCTCGATGACATCGATGCGGTGCATGACGCCGTCGCGCTCGGCAATGCCGGCGCCGCGCGGGCCATACATGCCGACCGCATGGACCTCGTCGAGATAGGTCAGCGCGCCATGACGCTCGGCCACGTCGCAGATCGCGGCGATCGGCGCGATATCGCCATCCATGCTGTAGACGCTCTCGAAGGCGACGATCTTGGGCCGGGTCGGATCGGCACGGGCCAGCAGCTCGTCGAGATGCGCAACGTCGTTATGGCGGAAGATATGCTTCTCCGCGCCAGAATGGCGGATGCCCTCGATCATCGAGTTATGGTTGAGCGCATCGGAGAAGATCACGCAGTTGGGCAGCATGCGGCCGAGCGTGGAGAGCGTCGCCTGGTTCGAGACATAGCCCGAGGTGAAGATCAGCGCCGCATCCTTGCCGTGGAGGTCGGCCAGCTCGCGCTCGAGCACGACATGATAATGATTGGTGCCGGAGATGTTTCGCGTACCGCCGGCGCCGGCGCCGCAGCGCTCGATCGCCTCGGTCATGGCGGCCAGGACCGCCGGATGCTGGCCCATCCCCAGATAATCGTTCGAGCACCAGACGGTGACGTCCTGGATGCGGCCATCGGCCCGGAAGCGGCGCGCGCGCGGGAACTGGCCGGCGCAGCGTTCGAGATCGGCGAAAACCCGATAGCGTCCCTCGCGCTTCAGATCGTCGACCTTGGTCTGGAAGAAGCTCTCGTAATTCATTGAATTCCTGCCGGCCGCTGCCGCCGGATCGCCCCCGCCGGCGATCCTCTCTCGGATGCCGGTCAATCTGCCCGGCTCTCTTGGCCAATTTGTGGCGCTCTTTGTCGCAGGTTTGTCCAGGCGGTCAAAGCCGCATTTTGTCGCCCTGGCAAAGGCTTGTGATTCAAGAAATGGGTCGGCCAAAAGAGGTTGCCAAGAGGCTCGGCATGCTGAAATGGGACAGTCTTGCGGCCGACTCCGAGGCGCCGAATCGCCTGGCGCTGGCGGGCGGTCAGGCGGCGCGTCGGGCCGGCAGCGACCGCAATTGGGCCTGGAGCAGGCCCACCACCACCAGCGCCGTTCCCCCCAGCTGGAGCCAGGTCGGCATCTGGCCCATCAGCGCCAGCACCAGGATGGTGACGATCGGCATCAGATTGAGAAACAGGGCGGCGACCACGAGTCCGAGCCGCTGCACCCCGAAATTCCAGAACAACATGGCGAGAGTGACGCCGCCGACCGCGATCCAGAGCACGAGTCCGACATCGAGCGCGCCCCGCGGAGCCCCCGGCGAGAAGCTCGAGAGGCCCAGGAGGCTGGCGATCAGGTAGAAGGCGATGATCATGGCCACCCCGGGCCCGAGGGTCGCGGTGGTGATGCGCAGTTGCGACCAACCCGTCAGCCAGCGCTGGGCCGCCAGCGAATACCAGCTCCACAGGAACATCGAAGCCAGGATCAAGGGCTCGCCGCCGCGCACCGCGAAGGGATTGCCGGGGTTCGTGGGATTCCAGGTCGCCAGCGCGCAGCCCAGCACCGCCAGCGCGATCGCCGGAAACATCCGGCGTTCGATCGGATAGCCAAAGCAGACCCGCCCGACGACGGCAGCCACCGCCGGCGAGGCCGCGTTCATGATCGCGACCATGATCGGATTCGAGGTATCGATTCCGGCATTATAGAGCGGGCCGAACAACCCGGCGCCGGCGGCGCCCAGGACCCAGAGCCGCCAGGTCTCGACGGGAGCGCCCATGCGCCGCGCCGCCGGCTCGCGCCATTGGAACACCAGCCAGAGGGTGACGTAGCCGATGCCGAAGCGCAGCACCGAGACGAACCAGAAATCCCAATGCTCCATCAGGACGGCAGTCGCCGGGATATTGGTGGCCCAGGCGAGGATGACGAAGAGAAGCGCCAGATTCGGCCGAAGCATGGGGGTGACGGGACCTGCGGAAAGGGGGACGCCGAGGCTCGTCATAGCGCCATTGGGGGGAATGCGGGCGGCCATGTTGCCGAGCCCTGCCTGACTGGTCAATAAATGGTGGTTACAAAGAAGCCCCGTCCGGCCGATCCTGGTCCGTGGGGACCGAATGCAGGGGACCCCGTCGATGACGTATGAAACGATCCTATTCGAGATGCGCGGGCCGGTCGGTCTCCTGACCTTGAACCGACCGGACAAGCTCAACGCGATCAACGGCAAGATGGTGGCCGAGGTCAACGGGCTGCTCGATCGCATCGAGCGCGATCCCGAGGTGCGGGCCCTGGTGGTGACCGGGGCCGGACGCGCCTTCTCGGCCGGTTTCGACCTCACCGAGGGTGCGGACCGGCCCTGGAACACCGTCGGCGACGTGCGGCCGGTGCTGCAGGCCGATTTCGATTTCGTCATGCGCTTCTGGCACAGCCCGTTGCCGACCGTGGCGGCCGTCAGAGGCTATGCCCTGGCCGGCGCCTGCGAGCTCGCGATGGCCTGCGACATCACCATTGCCGCCGCGGGTGCGCGGTTCGGCGAACCGGAGCTGCGTTTCGGCAGCGGCATCATCGCGCTCCTCATGCCCTGGCTCTCCGGTCCGAAGAGGACCAAGGAGGCCCTCCTTACCGGCAATGACAAGATTTCCGCCGAAGAGGCGCTGGCCATGGGGCTGGTCAACCGGGTCGTGCCCGAGGGCGAGGAGGTCAAGACCGCGCTCGCGATCGCGCGCGAGATCGCGATCAACGACCGCGAGAAGGTGCGCCTCACCAAGCAGGCCATCAACCGGACCTATTCGATCATGGGGTTCGAGCAGGCCCTGGCGATGGGTCTCGATACCGATGTGCAGATCGAGGCCCTGCAGACGCCGGAAGGCAAGACATTCCGCGAGATCCGCCAGCGCGAAGGCCTCAAGGCCGCGCTCGCCTGGCGTGACGCGCGCTTCGACAAGAAGGAATAAAGCCGGCTTTCAATCGAGAAGAAAAAGCATTCGAGGGAGGACCCACATGAACGACCACAGCCCGCGCCTCAACGAGCCGCTGCGCCCGATCGATTCCGCCATCGTCCCGCGCTTCGCCCATCTCGCGACCTTCATGCGCACGCCCTATCGGCCGACCGCCGCGGGGCTCGATATCGCGCTCGCGGGCGTGCCGTTCGACCTCGGTTCGACCAACCGCGACGGGCCCCGTCATGGGCCGGCGCAGATCCGCGAGATGTCCCGTCTGATCCGCCAGGTGAACCCGACCACGCGCGTCGCGCCTTTCGATCTCTGCCAAGTGGCGGATGTCGGCGACGCGCCGGTCAATCCACTCGATGCTGCGGGCAGCATCGAAAAGATCACCGAGTTCTTCTCCGAGATCGCCAAGGCCGGTGCCGCGCCCGTCTCGGTCGGCGGCGACCATACCGTGACGCTGCCGATCCTGCGCGGCATCGTGAAGAACGGCCCTGTGGCTTGCGTCCATTTCGATGCCCATGCCGATACGCTGGACGAGCTGCTGGGCTCGCGGATCAATCACGCGACGCCGTTCCGCCGCGCGGTCGAGGAGGGGATCATCGACCCGAAGCGGACGGTCCAGATCGGGCTTCGCGGCACGCGCTACAGCGACGACGACATCCAGTATGGCTATGACGTGGGCATGCGCGTCATCACCATGGACGATTTCGACGAGATGGGGCGCAAGGAGGTCGTGCAGGAGATCCATCGCGTGGTCGGGCAGCATCCGACCTATGTGACGTTCGATATCGACGGCCTCGATCCGGTCTTTTGCCCGGGCACGGGCGCGCCGGAGCCGGGCGGACTCACCATGCGGGACGCGCAGGTGGTGCTGCGCGGGCTGATGGGGCTGAACCTCATCGGCGGCGATGTCTGCGAGGTTTCGCCGCCGCTCGATCCCCAGGGTCACACCGCCCTCAACGGCGCCAACCTCATGTTCGAGATCCTCTGCATCGTCGCGGATTCGGTGGCACGGCGAAAAGCCGGGCGCTGAGCATGACGGCCGTGTCGCGACGTTAGCCGAAGGATAGATTGTCGCAGGTCGCGTGGTTTTGCGTGCCGAAGCGCGTCGAAAATCCGAAACAACGGCCGGAAGTGATTGTATCGCTTTGAATTCTCGCACTGCCGAATTGCACCGGTCGCGTGGGTGATGCACGCCGGACTCATGGCAGTCGGACTGCCGCACCTAACCAATTGTTTATGACCCTCAGGCCATCTTCTGCCGAGTTGGACGGAGGCACGGCGCGGCCGCGATCTTCGTCCCTTTGCTGTTTCGATGACGCGGGGACCTCCTTCTATGTCTATTGGCAATGCAATCAACAAGCTTCCGATTGGCCTGAAACTTCTCCTGCCGGTGATGATGGCCCTGATCGTTGCGCTCAGCGCATCGGCCTGGCTGACCGCTTCCAAGAGCGGCGCCATTGCGAAGGATCTGGCGCTGGAGGCCGGCAAGCAGCAGGCCGACGGTATCGGTTCCGACGTTGAAAAGACTTTCGCGGCCGCGTTCGGGACGCTCGATACGCTGCGTGGCAGCTTTATCGAGCTGCGCAAGCAGGGCATCACCGACCGCCAAGCCTATGTCAACATGCTCAAGGCGGCGCTTGAGGATAATCCCAGCTTCTTCGGAACCTGGACCGGCTGGGAACCCAACGCGTTCGACGGCAAGGATGCCGAGTTCGCAAATGCCGGGGGTGTGAACGACGGCACGGGCCGTTTCGTGCCCTATGTCGTGCGTTCGGGCAACAGCATCTCCTTCGAGCCCCTGAAGGACTACGACAAGGCGGGTGCGGGCGACTATTATCAGCTCGCCTTCAAGAGCGGCGAGCCGCAGCTCCTCGAGCCCTACAGCTATGACGCGGCCGGCCAGACCGTCATCATGACCAGCCTGGTGCTGCCGATCATCATCGACGGCAAGACCGTCGGCGTGATCGGGCTCGACATGTCGCTCGACCAGATGGCCGCGCAGCTGCGCGCCATAAAGCCCTATGGAACCGGCTCGGTCTCCTTGATTTCGAACACGGGGCTCTGGGCCGCCTATGCCAAGACCGAGCAGATCGGCAAGCCCGTCACCGACCAGGATCCGAACTTCAACCAGGATCTGCCGGACATCGCCGCGGGCAAGCTCCATACCCGTCAGGCCTTCTCGATTTCCTTGAACACGGATGTCATCCGCGTGTTCCAGCCGATCCAGAGCGATGCCAGGAAGTCGCCCTGGTCGCTGATGGTGAACCTGCCGCTCGACAAGATCATGGCGCCGGTGACCGAGCTCACCTACTACACGGTGGGTGCGGCCGGCGGCGCGGTGCTGCTGCTGGCACTGGTCATCTTTCTCCTGACGCGCATGCTGGTCGCGAAGCCGATCGGCAGCCTGACGGGTGCCGTCAGCAAGCTTGCTGAGGGCAACACCGCCATCGAGGTTCCCGCCACCAAGCGCGGCGATGAGCTGGGCGTGATGGCGCGAGCGGTCGAGTTCTTCCGCCAGAAGCTGATCGAGATCGAGGAGCTGCGCCAGAAGCAGAAGCAGGCCGAGATCGAGGCGGCGCAGGCCCGTCGCAAGGGCATGCTCGAATTGGCCGACAGCTTCGAAGCCAGCGTCAAGGGCGTGGTCCAGTCGGTTTCGTCGGCTGCGACCGAGTTGCAGGCGAGCTCGCAGAGCATGGCCTCGATCGCCGAGGAAACCACGCGCCAGAGCGCGGCGGTGGCGGCGGCGACCCAGCAGGCCTCGGCCAGCGTCACCACCGTGGCGACCGCCTCGGAGGAGCTCTCGGCCTCGATCGGCGAGATCAGCCGGCAGGTCAGCGACAGCTCGACGGTCGCGCGCAGCGCGGTCGACGAGGTGAGCCGGACCGGTCAGACCGTGGAGACGCTGGCGCAGGCGGCCGAGAAGATCGGCGGCATCGTCCAGCTCATCAACGAGATCGCCAGCCAGACCAACCTTCTGGCCTTGAACGCCACGATCGAGGCGGCCCGCGCCGGCGATGCCGGCAAGGGCTTCGCGGTGGTGGCTTCGGAGGTCAAGAATCTCGCAACCCAGACGGCCAAGGCGACCGAGGAGATTTCCGCCCAGATCGGTTCGATGCAGACCGTGACCAAGGATGCGGTGGGTGCCATGCAGAAGATCCGCAGCACCATCGACCGCGTGAACGAGATCGCCTCGGCGATCGCCTCGGCGGTGGAGGAACAGTCGGCGGCGACCAAGGAAATCTCGGGCAATGCCACGCAGGCGTCGCAGGGGACCGACGAGGTGACGCGCAACATCACCGGCGTATCGCAGGCGGCGGCCGATGCCGGCCATGCGGCGTCCCAGGTGCTGAGCGCGTCGTCGGATCTCTCGCGCCAGTCGGAAACGCTGCGTCACGAGGTGGATAGCTTCATTCAGAGGGTTCGCGAAGGGTAATCGCATCCGAGGGCCCTGGAAGAAAGTCCGGCGACGCACCATCGCGTCGTCGGACTTTTGCCTTTTCAGGCGGACCGAACCCGCGCCAACGGGGATAACATGTTCGATTTCTCCATACCGACGGCGATCGCATCGACGATAGGCATTGCCGTCGTCGTGACCTTGACCATGCTGCAGCTGCGGCTCGCGACCGGGCGCCCGGAATATGGCTATTGGACCCTCGCCTATATTTTCTACTTCCTTCGCCAGGTCATGCAGTTCCTGTTGGTGACGGGAACGATCTCCTTCCAGGCCGGCCCGGATATCCTGATCGCGCTCTATTTCGGCTTCGTCTGGTGCGGGGTGCGCACCTTCCTCGGCAAGAACCGCCATCCGGTCGATGTGATGGCCGCGGTCGGGGTGGTCTCGATCTGGTCGATCTTCGCGCGGCTCGACGGGATGTCGTTTCTGGCGACGACGCTTCCGCTCTATCTCGTCGGCATGGCCGTGATGGCGCATCTGGCCTATGAGTTCTGGCGCCGCCGGTCGTTGCCCCATGGCGAGGGCCTTGCCATTCTCGGCGTCCTCTTCTTGCTGCGCGCCGTTCATTTCGGGAACTATCCGTTCCTGCGCCATGTCGAGTGGTTCGCGCCCTGGGGCTTCTTCCTCAGCGCCTGGCTCGACATCGCCATCGGCGTGACCCTGCTGGTGACGGCGCAGCGCCGCGAGAAGCACAAGGCCCAGCGCCTCGCCGGATCGCTCCAGTCCGAGAACGAGTTGCGCCGCGAGACCGAAGGGCGGTTGCGCGAGGCCAACGAGACCTTGAGCGAGTTCGCGGCCCGTCTCGAGATCGAGAAGGACCAGGCCAAGGCAGCCAGCCGGGCGAAGAGCGAGTTTCTCGCCAATATGAGTCACGAGTTTCGCACGCCGCTCAACGCCATCATCGGCTTCGCCGAGATCCTGGTCGCGTCCAAGACCAAGGGCCTCGACCTGGAGGCAAACGATTACCTCAACCACATCCTGGTCAGCGGCAAGCATCTCAACAAGCTGATCTCGAGCATTCTCGATCTCTGCCGGCTGGAAGCGGGCCGCTGGCCGATCGAGCCGCGCATCCTCGATTTCAGCGCGATCCTCACGGAAAGCGTCGGCATGCTGGCGCCGGAGATCGAACAGAAGCGGCTGCAGGTGACGGTCGATGCCGACCCCGCCGACAGCCGTCTGCTCAGCGATCCGACGGCTTTGCGCCAGATCGTGATCGGCATCCTGGGCAACGCCATCAAGTTCACGCCCGACGACGGCAGGATCGCCTTGACCTTGAAACGCGATCGGGGCGGGAACAAGACACTCATCATCGCCGACACCGGCATCGGCATCGCGGCCGAGGACCTGCCGAGGATTTTCGATCTGTTCTGGCAGGGCGACGCGTCGCTCACCAAGCGCTATGAGGGCGTGGGCGTCGGCCTCCCCCTCACCAAACGACTGGTCGAGATGCTGACGGGCCAGATCTGGGTCTCGAGCGTGCCGGGCCGCGGCACGACCGTGACGATCGAGCTGCCGGAATGCGGGCCTGGCGTCGCGCCCTCGAAGCCCGGGCCGATCCCCGCCGGCATTGTCGCCGATCTGCATCGTCTGGCAGCGGCCTATCCGAACGAGGAAACCTTCGGATCGGTGGCGCGTGCAGTGTCGCCTGCGGCCACCGACAACGCCACGCCGGCGCGTCGCGCCTCGAACTGACCTGCGTCAGCCGGCCGTGATCTCTTCGGGCTCTTTCGCGGCGGCGGCCGGCCGGGGCGAGACCCGGTGCTCGCGGATCGAGATATAGACGCCGCTACCGATCAGGATTGCGATGCCCACCCAGGTCCAGCGGTCGGGGAAATCGCCGAAGGCCAGATAACCCACTGTGACGGCGCCGATCATCTCGGCATAGGAGAAGGGCGACAGCATCGAGGCTTCGCCGCGCTCATAGGCGAGGATGATGAGCCAGTGCCCGAGGGCCGCGATCGCCCCCATTGCCACCATGAAGCCCCATTGCTCGAGCGTGGGCGGGACCCAGAAGAACGGCACGACCAGGCTGGTGCTGACCATGCCCAGCAACGCGGTATAGGCGAGCGTCACCAGGGCAGGCGCCATCCCGGCCAGGCGTCGCGTGATGATGACATAGAAGGCATAGACCAGGCCGCTGCCGATGCCGAAGAGGGCGGCCGGCTGAAACACGCTCAGTCCGGGGCGGATGATCACGAGAGCCCCGAGCAGCCCCACTCCCACGGCGCTCAAGCGGCGGATGCCGACCCTTTCACCCAGCAGGAAGGGCGAAAGCAGGGTCACCGTCAGCGGCGAGACGAAGCTCAGCGCCAGGGTGTCGGCGACCGGCATATAAGCCACGCCGCCGAAGAAGAGGAAGGTCGCGGCCATGAGGCAGAGGCCGCGCAGCATCTGCAACCCTGATCGGGCCGGCAGCAGCTCCCGGATCCGATGGCGGGCCAGGAAGGCCGGCGCCAGCCAGAGCACATGAAAGGTGAAGCGCGACCAGGTGATCTGCCACAGCGACATGTCGTGGCTCAGATGCTTCGCGGTCGCATCCATCAAGGGCAGCATCGCCATGGCGCCCAGCAGCAGGAAGATCGCTTGCATCCGATGCTGGGTCGGCAGCTTGCTGGGGGTCATGGCGGAGGGCCGGTCAGGATTGCTGATAGGCGGCCATGATTGCCGGTGCGGGACCCATCTCGCGTACGCGTCCACCCTCGAGCCAGATGGCCTTGTTGCAGAGCTCCGCCAGCAACTGCGTGTTGTGCGAAGCCACCACCAGGATCTTGGTGCGTTGGATCAGCTGCTGCATTCTCTCGGCCGCCTTCTTGGCGAACTGTGCGTCGCCGACGCCGATGACTTCGTCGAGCAGAAGCACATCGGGTGCCACGCAGGTCGAGACCGCGAAGGCGAGGCGCAGCCGCATGCCGCTGGAATAGGTCCTGAGCGGCAGGTGGATATGGTCGCCCAGCGCCGCGAAGTCGATGATCTCCTGCATGCGCTCGCCGATCTCGTCCGGGCTCATGCCGAGCAGGCGGCCGCGCATCGTGACGTTCTCCTCGCCGGTCGCGTCTTCCTCCATCCCGAGGCTCATATCGAGCAGGGCGGCGATCCGGCCTTCGATCCGGACCCGGCCATAGGCCGGCTCGTAGATTCCGGCCAGCACCGAAAGCAGCGTCGATTTGCCGGCGCCGTTGCGGCCGACCAGCGCGACATGGTCGCCGGCGTTGAACTCGCAGGTGATCTCCCGCAGCGCATGCACCAGGATCTGATGGCGCGGGCCCGGTGCGACGCGGCTGGAGGGAAGCAGCCTGGCCTTCAAGGAACGGGAGCCGGCGCTATAGACCGGCAGGTCCACCGATACCTGGTCGAGTTGGATCCGCGCCATGTCGTTCAGACCCAGTAGGTGATGCGGGCGCGAAAGCGCACGAACAGGAGGAAGCTGACCACGGCGCCGGCGGCCAGCATTCCCAGGACCGCCAGCCAGCTGAGGAGCGAGGGCGCCTCCCCCAGAAAGCCCGATCGCATGATGCCGATGAAATGGGTGGCCGGGTTGAGATAGAGCAGCGTGCCCGCCTGGCCCAGATGGCCCGGCTCATACAGGACCGGCGTCAGGAAGAAGGTCAGCTGCAGGAGACTGGTGACGATCGGGATCAGATCGCGGAACCGCGATGCGACCATGCCCAGCACCAGGCCGAGGATCGTGCCGGCCGCCGCCGTGGCCATCACCGCGGGGATCAGCATCAACGTCCAGAGCGTCGGACGAACGCCGCAGAGGGCGAGGATGATCAGGACCACCGGCAGGTTATGGGCGAAGACCATGAGGTCGCGCCAGACCATGGCGAGGACGAAGGTGCTTTTTGGCAGCCGCATCTGGCGCAGAAAACGCGTCGCCGCGATGAAGACGCTGCAGCCGTCGGAAACGAAGGAGGCCAGCAGCAGCCAGGTCACATAGCCGGTCGCGACGTAAGGCATGAAGCTGCGCAAGGTGGTGCTCGACAGCTGCGAGAACACCCCGCCGACCAGCAGAATGAAGATCGCCATGCTGAGGGTGATCCAGAAAGGCCCCAGCAGCGAGCGGTGATAGCGGCGGCGCAGTTCGCTCCATCCCATGAGCGCCGAGATCCGCCAGCCGGCCACGCCGTCGCGGATATCCTCGAAGGCGGTCGCGAAGGCCGCCCGGCTCCAGGCATGGGCATGCCCGCTCATGAGAATGACGGGACCCGAATCGGCGGCCGAGCCAATGGCGGAGCTTTCGGGCGCGCCCGGGCGAGACGGAGTCGGATCGGACATGGACAGGCGGTTCCCCGCGCAACGGTAGCGGACGGGCCAGACCCTAGGGCCTTGAACCGGTCGCGGCAAGCTGGCGTCGATGCGTGAGAGAAGACAGGCGGAACGCCGCCTAGGCCGGATAGGGCGGCTGATTCCAGCCCTTGGGCGAGAGGGTGAAAATCTCGAAACCGTCGGCGGTCACGCCGATGCTGTGCTCGAACTGGGCCGAGAGCGAGCGGTCGCGCGTCACGGCGGTCCAGCCATCGTCGAGCAGCTTCACCTCGAAGCGGCCGGCATTGATCATGGGTTCGATGGTGAAGAACATGCCCTCGCGCAAGGAGGGGCCGCTGCCCTTGCGACCGAAATGAAGCACGCTCGGCGCGTCATGGAACACGCGCCCGATGCCATGCCCGCAGAAATCCCGGACCACCGAATAGCGATGACCCTCGGCGTAGCTCTGGATGGCATGGCCGATGTCGCCCAGCGTGGCACCGGGCCGCACCACCTCGATGCCGCGCATCATCGCCTCATAGGTCACTTCGCACAGGCGCCGCGCCTTCACCCCGACCTCGCCGACATAGAACATGCGGTTGGTGTCGCCATGCCAGCCGTCGACGATCGTGGTGACGTCGATATTGAGGATGTCGCCGTTCAACAGCTTCTTGTCGCCCGGGATGCCGTGGCAGACCACATGGTTGATCGAGGTGCAGATCGATTTCGGAAAGCCGCGATAGTTGAGCGGCGCCGGGATCGCGCCATGGCCGACGATGAAATCGTGGCACAACCGGTCCAGCTCGCCTGTGGTCGCGCCGGGTACCACGTGAGGGGCGATGAAATCCAGCGTTTCGGCTGCGAGTCGTCCCGCCACGCGCATTCCCGCGAAATCCTCGGGCCCGTGGATCTTGATGCGACGCTCTTCGAGGCGCCAGTCATGGGCAATATCGTTCGGGGTCATGGCGGGCGGGCGTTTTCCGGGGCTGAGGCGGTTCGTGCCGGGATCGGCGGAGCAACCGCCCCGCATGGGGCTGCATCCGATTTCGGAGGCGCGGGCGGTTCGCTGGCCCCCAATTAATGGCGGCGGCCGGAGATTTGCAAGGGTTGGCGCCCTGAGGCCGGGACAGGGCTGTCCTGCGCCCCTTGCGAAAAGTTGTTAGGACGCTGGATTCGGGTCTCTTTAACCCCATATCTCGATAAGGGCCCTAACGCTGCCACGAGGGGCAGGGCGGGGGCTCGTTGCGGTCGGCATCCCGCCATTGCTAAGGTCGGGATTATTTTCACGGTCTCCCAGGCCGTATTGCCCGGATTCGCTCGAGGTCGGGTGGCTCCGGGTTGTCATCAAAGGTCGTTGTCATGCGTTTTCATGTCCTGGCGCTCCTGTTTTTGGTCACGGGCTGCTCGGAATTTCCCTTGCCCGACTGGGCGCGCAGCGACGACACCTCCAGCAGCAACTATGTCAGCACCAATGGCGGCACCAATGTCGCGGCGCCGGCCGACGATCTGGGTTCCTGCCAGGAGCAGGCCAACGCGGTCATCAAGCGCGACGAGGCGATCGACCAGGACATCGCCAATCAGAATACCAATAGCAACCTGCAACAGGGCCTCGGCGACCTGAACAATAATCTGAGCCTCTACAACCGGAAGAACCGCTACAACCGGATTGTGGACGACTGCATGGCGGCGCGCGGCTATGACTCCCAGAACCCGAACGTCAAGCCGGTCCAGGTCGAGCAGAACGGCAGTGCCGCGCCGGCACCCAGCACCGCACCGGAAACGGCGCCCGAGTTGACTCCCGCCCCCTCCTCGGGGATCAATCCGAACTTGCCGACCTATCCCTGATCGGCAGTTTCGATCTCCCCCAGGCCCACTCGGCGTCATGTCCCAGGATTCCGCTTCGGTTCCCTCCCCGACCGCCGCTGTTCTCATCATCGGCAACGAGATCCTGTCGGGCCGCACCCAGGACGTCAACCTGGCCTATCTGGCCAAGGAGCTGAGCGCTCTCGGCATCCCGCTGCGCGAGGCGCGGGTCGTGCCGGATATCGAGGCCGAGATCGTCGCGGCGGTGAACGCAGTCCGTGCCCGTTACAGCTATGTCTTCACGACCGGCGGCATCGGCCCCACCCATGACGACATCACCTCGGGCTGCGTCGCCAAGGCTTTCGGCGTCGAGCTGGTGCTGGACCCCGAGGCCGTCGCCTTGCTGCGCCGCCACTATACCGGCGACCAGTTGAACGAGGCCCGCCTGCGCATGGCGACCGTGCCCAAGGGCAGCCGCCTGATCGAGAATCCGGTTTCGACGGCGCCGGGCTTCCAGATCGGGAATGTCTATGTCCTGGCGGGCGTGCCCGCGATCATGCGGGCCATGTTCGACGGGCTCAAAGGCGGGCTCAAGGGTGGCCGTCCCGTCTCGTCGCGCACGGTCAGCACCTATCTCGGCGAGGGCGTGATCGCGCAGGCCCTGGGGGCGCTTCAGCAGCGTTTCCCCAAGGTCGATATCGGCAGCTATCCGTTCTTCCGGCGCGGCAAATTCGGGACCAGCCTGGTCGCGCGCAGCACCGACGAGACCGAGCTCGACCAAATCGCGGAAGGCTTGCGAGCCCTGATCCGCGACCTGGGTGGCGAGCCCCACGAAGGCGAGATCGCCTGACGGCAGATGGTCGAGGTCAGACGGGCGGCCGTTCGGACTGATGGCTCGAGGCCGACTGGGCCTGTTTCACGAAATTCTTCGCCAGCGCGTGATAGACGCCTTCCGGGCAGATCAGTCGCGAGGCGCTGGATGCGATGAGCGCCGTCGCCATGAGTGGCACCATCATGGCGTGATTGTCGGTCATCTCCGTCACGATGACGAAGGCCGTGATCGGGGCCTGCACCACGCCGGCGAAATAGGCCACCATGCCGAGCAGAATCATCACGCCCACCGGCACGCTGGTAAAGATCGCGCCGAGATTGAGGCCGATGCCGCCGCCGATCGCGAGCGAGGGCGAGAAGATGCCGCCCGGAATGCCGCTGATGGAGGTGAGCGTGGTCGCAGCGAGCTTGAGCAGCCCGAAGCTCCAGGGCAGGGACGTCCCGTCGTCCAGCACGGACTTGATCTGCTCATAGCCAGTGCCGAAGGTGGTATCGCCCGAGGCCATTCCGCAAAGGGCGACGCCGAAACCGCAGAGCACCGCGAAGGGGATCGGCTGCTGCTTGATCCATCCGCCGATCCTGCCGGGCAGCCCGCCGGCCAGCAGCACCAGGATCCGGCTGAAGACACCGCCCATCAGGCCCCCAACGACGCCGCAGACCGGCACGGCCAGCCACTCGGTCGCGGTATGGAGCATGTCCGAGGTGTGCCCGAAATAGCTGTAGTCGCCGACCAGCGCCGTCGCGGTCAGGCCCGCGGCGATGACGGCGCCGATGACGAGGCCGCTGGTACGCAGCTCGAAGGCGCGGCTGAGTTCCTCGATGCCGAACACGATCCCAGCCAGGGGCGTGTTGAAGGCCGCGGCGACGCCGGCCGCGGCCCCGGCGAGGATCAGCCCCGGCTGGCGACGAGGGGAAAGCCGGCCCAGGGCGAACATGATCGACGCCCCGACCTGGACGGTCGGTCCCTCGCGGCCGGCCGACGCGCCGCAGAGCAGTCCCAGCAGCGTCACCAGGATCTTGCCGATCGCGATCCGGATCGAGACCAGCGCACGGCGCTGGCCGTAATCCTCGAGTTCGCGCGCGGCGATGGCCTGGGGAATGCCGCTGCCCTGCGAGTTCGGAAAGAAGCGCAGCGTCAGATAGACGGCCAGTCCGAATCCGGCCGGCGTCACGACCAGGGAGGCGTAGCGCCACTGCTGCAGCAATTGATGAAAGGCCAACTGGGCCTTGTCGGCCAGCAGCGTCAGCAACACGGCCACGGCCCCGACGGCGACGCCGCCCAGCAGAAACAAGGCGCGCCGCCGCCAGCGGGCGGCGAGCGCCTTGAGATGCCGGATGTGCCGGGCGGAGAAGAAGGTCACGGGTGCTATTGTCGCGGCAAGCCGTTGGAGAGGCCTCATCTTCGCCTCAACCCGGCTTCGAGCCAACGACCTTCTGGCCACAATACGATTGGGGCCTCAGCCTCAAGACTCGCTGTTGGCATCGGGCCCGCGAAGCCGACTAGAATCGACTCCGATCGAGGGAGGCCCTGTTGGCAGCGACCGCTTCAGGAACCCGCGTGGCGCTGCTCTCGCATTGCCTCGCGAACCAGAACGCCAAGGTGGACGAGTACGCGCTCTGCCCCGGCATGGTGACGCCTGTCGTCGCCATCCTGAAGGAGTTCGGCTATGCCATCCAGCAGATGCCATGCCCCGAGATGGCCTTCCTCGGCGTCAATCGCTGGTGGCAGGTCAAGGAGCAGTACGACACCCCGGGCTTTCGCCGCCATTGCCGCGCGCTCGCGCAATCGGTCGCGGCGCTGCTCGAAGCCCGCGTCGCGAAGGGCTGCCGGGATCTGGTGCTGATCGGCGTCGATGGCAGTGGGTCGAGCGCCGTGACTTTCACGGGCATCGGCCCCGCCTGGGGCGGCCGGCCCGAGGATATGAGCTGGGAGGTCGTGCCCGGCAAAGGCGTCTGGATCGAGGAGTTGGAGCAGGTCCTGGCGGATCGCGGGCTTCCAATGCCCCGCAGCTTCGGTGTCGCCATGGAGCTGCCGGGCTTCACCATGGCGCAGGCGATGGTCGAATTTCGACAGTTCCTCGGCCAGGGCGATGGGGGCTCGCATGCGCAACAATGATCCGCGTTCGCGCTGCATGGCGATCCTGCCCGACATGTTCGTGAACGGTCATCTGCTGGCGCAGGGCGATCCCTGGCGCGAGCCCCTGCTGCGGGCCTTCGCGCTGCTGGAGAATGCCGGGTTCGGCATGGTGCAATTGCCGCCGGACGATCTCTCGCTCGAGCCTGCGCGCACCTCGCTCGATTTCGCGCTCGACCAGATCGCGGATTATCTCAAGCATGGCTATCGGTTCCTGCTGGTCGAGCTGGGGCCTCCGCCCGTCTGGCGGCCCTATCTCGACGCGGAAATTCGCCGCCGCGCGGTGGCCGGCATCGAGGGATTTCGCCTGCAGCCCGACGAGGCCGGTTTGCAAGCTTTCGAGGAAAGATTGGCTGCGATCCGGCAAGCAGCTCGCGTCGCGGCTGGCGGTTAGATCCTTCGATCTCATTCCGCCTTGTGTCGGCAGGGTCCTGGCGACTAGCCTCGGGCCGTCTGCCCTGGACGGCGCACGGCCCGCTTGGCGAAATTGGTAGACGCAAGGGACTTAAAATCTACGTCCCTACAATCCCACCTGTGATCGAGAGTTAGAAGACATGCGGCCCAGGCACTTAGCTTGGGCCGTTTGTGTTTTAACTCGACCATCCCACTAGTGGGTAGATATTGCTGCCGCGCAACGCTTGTTGCCGCGACGGCGCAACATGAGAGGAACAAGGCATGAACGATCTTGAGAACCTCCCCATCTTCGAGACCGCTTCCGGGGACCTGCGTTGCCGTGACTTGGACCTTGCGGAGCGGCTGGGCTACGAGCGGCCGGTGGACGTGCGCCAGTTGATCCGCCGCCACGAGGCTGCACTGGCCCGGTTCGGGGTTATTTGCACGGCACAAATAACCGCCGGAGCCAAGGGCGGGCGCCCCGGTCGCGAATTCCAGCTCAACCTGGAACAGACCCTCTTCCTGATCCACAAGTCCGACGTTCCGAAGGCCGTCGAGCTGACGATCTTCGCCGTCCGGGTCTTCAGCAAATACGTCCAGGGCAAGCTGATCGCGGCTGACCCGGAGACCGCCGCCGAGCTGGAGAGGGCCAAGCAGCAGCTTCAGGAGCGGAACAGGGAGCTGTCAGGGCTGCGGGAGGAGATGCTCCGGCTCGAAGAGGCGCGCAGGTGGAAGCCGCCGGCCGATGGAGCGCTGTTCGCCTCGGAAGTGGACGCCAAACACTTCTGCGGGCAGTACCGCCCGAAGCGCATGGGCGGGTGGCTGACGGACTACGCACGGGCGAAGGGCGTCCTGCCGGCCCAGCATCCGCTACCGAGCGGTCTTGGGCGCGCCAACGTGTACCCACAGGACATCGTCCAGATGTTTGTCAGGGACGCTAAGAAGGCGGGATACCCGGATTGCGGCCGCTCTCTCGGCGACCGTATGGGCCTCCCCTATCGCCGTTGATCCCGCCGATTAACCCCGTTCTTTGACGCAATCAAAGGAGAGACGATGGACAGCCCAGTTCTGCCTGATCCTCTCACGGGCGATCCGACCGCAGTCGCCTTGATGAAGTCCGAGTACGATCTTGAGGTCGAAATGGAGGGCCTCGGTCGGGACGCCTTCCTCTCCCGCCAGCGCCACAACAAGGACCGCGGGCGAGAGACAGCCACCGCCGCCGGCCGGAGCCTCATGGCCCGCCTCGTGGGCACTGTCGAGGAGGCGGTGAGGGGTTTCCAGCTCGAAGCTGCCAGCGGCAAGGCCGGCCGCCGACAGACCGCGGCGAAGTACCTCACCGAGATCGAGCCCGGTGTCGCTGCCTACCTCGCGATGAAGACGATCCTCGACGCCGTCACGGAGCCGCGCGCCGAGCAGCGTGTGGCGATCATGATCGGCATCGCGGTGGAGTATGAGCTGCGGTTCGACCACTTCGAGCAGCAGTGCAAGCCGCTGTTCCGCGCCATCAAGGAGCGGGTCAACGACGTATCGCAGCATGACGAATACAAGCGGCGTGTCATCGTCCACGCTATGAACCGCTTCGGCGTCGAATGGAAGTCGTGGGATGACCGCACGCGCCTCCTCGTGGGGCACAAGCTGTTGTCTCTGGTGATCGCCTCGACCGGCATCGTGGCTATCGAGATGCGAGTGACGCGCCGCCGCCGCCTCAACTATGTGGTGCCGACGCCAGCGCTGTCCGCGGAGATGCAGACGATCACCAGCCGGTGCGAGCTGCTGACTCCTGCCTACATGCCCACCGTCGTTCCGCCGAAGCCGTGGACCACCGTTCATGACGGCGGCTATCACTACCTCTCGCGCCGCTACTCGCTCGTGAAGACCAGCGAGAAGCACTACCTCGAAGAGCTTCAGAACCGCCTCGATCAGATGCCGGCGGTGCTCACGGCGGTCAACGCTGTGCAAGCCACGGCATGGAAGATCAACACGCGCGTCCTCGAAGTGATGCGTCATGTGTGGGAGCACAGCCAACCGCACGGCGGGTTGCCGATGCGCGAGGACAAGCCGCTCCCGACACCGCCGCACGACTTCAAGGAGAACGAACCGGCCCGCAAGGCGTGGAAGCGAGCCGCGCACGAGATACACGTCGAGAACCACAAGACCCGCTCCAAGCGGCTTCAGGTGGCGAAGACAATCTCGGTCGCGGAACGCTACACCGCCTTCGAGCGCCTTTACTTCCCCCACCAGCTAGACTTCCGGGGGCGCATGTACGCCGTGCCGATGTTCCTAAACCCGCAGGGCGCGGACTACGCGCGGTCGCTTATCACGTTCGCCGAAGGCAAGGCCATCGGGACTGTCGAGGCGGCGCGCTGGTTCGTGATCCATGGCGCCAACCTCTTCGGCGTAGACAAGGTTTCATTCGACGCGCGCGTTGACTGGACCTATGAGCACGAGGAGGAAATCATCCGCGTTGCTGCCGATCCTCTCGCCAACCGCTTCTGGTGCGAGGCCGACAGCCCGTGGCAGTTCCTCGCGTGGTGCTTCGAGTACGCTGAGTTCGCCGAGCAGGGCTACGACTATGTGTCGTGCATCCCTGTCCAGCTCGACGGCACCTGCAACGGCCTCCAGCACTTCTCGGCAATGCTTCGCGACCCCATCGGCGGCGCCGCGGTTAACCTCCTGCCGGCCGCGAAGCCCCAGGACATTTACCAGCGGGTCGCCGACGTGGTGACGGACAAGCTGAAGGAGCTGGCGTTTGTGGATACCACAGGCGACTTCGTGGACCCGGAGGCTGGGCGCATGGCGTTGTCCTGGCTCGACTTCGGCATAGACCGGAAGCTGACCAAGCGGCCGGTGATGGTGCTGCCCTACGGCGGGACGCTCCACTCCTGCCGTGAATATGTCGAGGCTGCCGTGAAGGAGAAGGGTATTCCTCCTGGTTGGGAGTTGGACCTCTTCAAGCGCACGATGTTCGTCGCGAAGATCGTATGGCAGTCCATCGGCGAGGTTGTCGTGGCTGCTCGACAGGCAATGGACTGGTTGCAGAAGGCGGCCCGGCTCGCTGCGGCGGAAGGGCTCCCGGTCAACTGGACCACGCCCGTAGGCTTCCACGTCCTGCAACGGTACGTCGAGACGAAGAGCCGTGAGATCGACACGCATGTGAGTGGCGGGGTGGTAAAGCGCCGCCTCCGGCTCACCATCACCGAGCCCACGAACGTCATCGACAAGAACCGACAGGCCGCCGCCATCTCGCCGAACTTCGTCCACTCAATGGACGGTGCGGCGCTGATGCTCTACGTCGTCTCGGCCAAGGCGGTGGGCATCAAGGTGTTCTCCATGATCCACGACAGCTACGGAACTCTCGCCGCGGACACGGGCCTCTCGGCTATGTGTCTCCGGCGCGCCTTCGTCACCCTCTATGCGAGGAACCGGAATGTCCTTGAAGACTTTGCGGACAGCATCCGCGCCATGCTCTCGGACCCCAACACGCTCCCGCCGCCGCCGCCTCATGGCGACCTCGACCTGGAGCTGATCCTGAAAGCTGACTATTTCTTTGCGTAGACCATCCCACAAGTGGGAATGATTAACCCCGTTCTTCGATTGCAGCTAAAGCGGCTCACGCCGCTGTCAAAGGAACCCCAATGAAAATCGTGATCCGCAAGAACGCGACGCAGAACGAAGTGCAGGTGGGGCCTCACACCTACCAGCTCTCCGGCGCCGACAAGCAACACGTCGCCGTGATCCGCAAGCACGTCATCAAGGAGTGGCAGCGCTCGTAGCGCGCCCAACAACAACAGAGAGGATCGAGACCATGCCCCGTGGCTTCACCGCCCGTGAATTGAACATCCTGGCTTACTGCAATGGCTTCACGCTCTGGCACTACCGCACCAACGACAAGCCCGAGCTGGTTCTGTCGAGCGAATGCGGCAATCCCGACTACACCGGCTATTTCGCCCCCGCCTGCGATCTCCTGCGC
>NZ_JBOHKS010000224.1:0-33493 GCF_050729195.1 Hypericibacter sp. | reverse complement strand
ACTTGAGACGACCAGGCTCTAGGCGGCCCCTTCAGGCGTGAGCGCTGCGCGCGATGCTTCGCAGCAGCTCGATGCTGCGGCGGGGACCGGGCACGACCGGCCAGTCCGCGAGCCATGTCTGCAGCCGGTCGGCCGGGAGAGCGCGGCTGATCAGATAGCCCTGCGCCGTGTCGCAGCCGAGATTGCCCACGGCGTCGAAATCCGACTTGGTTTCGACGCCTTCCGCGATGCAGTGAAGGCCGAGACTGCGGGCCAGATCGACCACCGTGCTGATGATCTGGAGCGCGCTGTGCGACTGCTGGCAGTTCGTCACCAGCGACCGGTCGATCTTGATCTGGGAGAAGGGCAACTGGCGAAGCTGCGCCAGCGACGAATAGCCCGTTCCGAAATCGTCGATCGCCAGCTTGATGCCGCAGAGCCGCAGGCGCGACAGGGCGGCGATGGCGTCCTCGGGCCGTTCGATCGCGGCGGTCTCGGTCAGCTCGAGGGTGAGACGAGAGGTCGAAATATCGGCCGCTTCGCAGGCCGTCAGGATCATGTCGGCGAGATCGCTATCCCAGAGGTTGCGCGCCGACAGATTGATCGCGAGGTCGAGCTCTACGCCCTGTCGCGTCCAGGCTTCGAGCTGCGCGATCGCGGTCATGGCGACCCATCGCGTCAGGGGGCCGACGGCATTCGACGCTTCGACGAAGGGGATGAAGGCGTCGGGGCTGATCAATCCCCGATGCGGATGGCGCCAGCGGATCAGGGATTCGACGCTGCTGATATGGCCGCTGCGGACATTGACGAGCGGCTGATACTCGAGGAAGAACTCGCCACGTTCGAGTCCCTGCGTGACGGCGGTTTCCGTCAGCCAATGCCGGCTGTCACGCAAGCCGGTCAAGGTCTGTACGAGCTCGTTGCGATGAAGCGGCTTGAAGACCATGCCCGTCATCGTCAGGCCATTGCCGGTGCCCATATGCTGGAGAAGATGAAGCCTGCCCTGATCCGCGACCCGGCCCATCAGCAGGACCAGCGCCGGGCAACGCGTCTCCCAGAGATGTCTGAGCATGGCCATGCCGGTTTCACCCGAAGCCCCGACATCGAGCAGGACGAAGGCCGGGTTCCAGAGCTGCAGATATTGCAGGAACTGGCCGGCGGCAGTCGCGGTCGCGGTCTCGTAGCCGGATGCCGTCGCGGCGGCGGCAATGAGTGCGCCGGCGTTCGGGTCGAAATCGACAATCAGAAGACGATTCGAAATCATGGGGCTCATAAACGGATTGATGATCGAGAGGAGGTTGTGCCGGTAATGATTCGCAATATCGAGCGTGTCACGCGCTCGATATGAAACTGGCGAAAACGGAAAATCTGCGCTGTGGCCAATCTGTGACACACAAGTGTGGCGCGACAGCGAAACCCTGAGAAATCAGGGTCTCACTCTGTTGCGCCGCCGCCACACGTCGACGTAAGCGTTAATTTTCGCGGAGCCCGAAGAAGACCGGGGCACGCGTCGCGGCCCCGGGGGAGACAAGTGACGGAGGCGGTTACTCCGCCGCAACCGCGTTGAGGGGGGAGGCCTCGACCTTGGCGGCGCAGAACTTGAACTCGGGAATCTTCCCGAACGGATCGAGCGCCGGGTTGGTCAGGATGTTGGCTGCCGCTTCCGCATAGCAGAACGGGATGAAGATCATGCCGGTCGGCACATCGCGATCGGAACGGAGTTTGATGTCGATGGCGCCGCGACGCGTGGCGACACGGATCATCTGACCGGGCCGGAAACCGTTCACCTCGATATCCATCGGCGACATCATCGCGGTCGCTTCGGGCTCGATCTCGTCCAGGGCCGAAGCCCGGCGCGTCATGGCGCCGGTATGCCAATGCTCGAGGACACGGCCCGTGGACAGCACCATCGGGAATTGCGCATCCGGCAGCTCGGCGGGTGGCACGATCCGCGCCGGCACGACCTTGCCGCGGCCGCTGGCGGTCGGGAATCCAGTCGCGAAGATGATCTCGTTGCCGGGCCGGCTGGGGCTGTCGGCGGGATAGGTCACCGAATCCTCGCGTTCGACACGATCCCAGCTGATGTGTTTGAGCGACGGCATCACCTGCGCCATCTCCGTGAAGATTTCGCTCGGATGGCTGTAGCTCCAGCCGCAGCCGAGCCGGTTGGCGATCTCCTGGATGATCCACCAGTCCTGGCGGGTATTGCCCGGCAGCGGCAGGGCGGCGCGACCCATCTGCACCTGGCGGTTGGTGTTGGTGAAGGTTCCATCCTTCTCGGGGAAGGCCGAGGCTGGCAGCACCACGTCGGCGTGGAAGGCGGTCTCGGTCAGGAAGATGTCCTGCACCACCAGGTGATCCAGCATGGCCAGCGCCTGGCGCGCATGATGCGCGTCCGGGTCCGACATGGCCGGATTCTCGCCCTCGATAAACATGCCCTTGATCTGGCCGGCATGGATCGCGTTGATGATCTCGACCACGGTCAGGCCGCGCTTGGGATCGAGCGGCTGGCCCCAGAATTCCTGGAACAGGTCCTGGATCTTCGGATTCTCGACGCTCTGATAGTCGGGATAGACCATCGGGATCAGGCCGGCGTCGGAAGCGCCTTGCACATTGTTCTGGCCGCGCAAGGGATGAAGGCCGGTGCCGGGACGGCCGATCTGGCCGGTGATGAGCGACAGCGTGATCAGGCAGCGGGCATTGTCGGTGCCGTGGATATGCTGCGAGATGCCCATGCCCCAGAAGATGATCGAGGCGCGCGATTTGGCATAGAGCCGCGCCACGGTCTTGATGGCCTCGGCCTCGACGCCGCAGAGCGGCGCCATCTTCTCCGGCGAGAAATCGACGATGTTGGCCTTGATCTTGTCGAAGCCCTCGACATAGCCCTCGATATATTGCTGGTCGTAGAGCTTCTCGGTGACGATGGTATGGATCATCGCGTTCAGCAGCGGTACGTCCTGGCCCGGCTTGAAGCGCAGATTGTAGGCTGCGTGACGGCTCAAGGCCGATCCGCGCGGATCCATCGTGATCAGTTTCACGCCGCGCTTGACCGCATTCTTGATGAAGGTCGCAGCGACCGGATGGTTCACGGTCGGGTTGGCGCCGATGACAATGATGACTTCGGCATCCTTGGCCGCCATGAAGGGCGCCGACACGGCGCCCGAGTTCAAGCATTCCATCAGCGCCGCCACCGACGAGGCGTGACACAGGCGAGTGCAGTGATCGACATTGTTCGAGCCGAAGCCGGTGCGCACCAGTTTCTGGAATAGATAGGCCTCTTCGTTCGAGCCCTTGGCCGAGCCGAAGCCGGCGAGCGCCAGCGAGCCGTCGCGGTCGCGCACGGTCTTGAGACCGGCGGCCGCGCGGTCGAGGGCTTCTTCCCAGGTCGCTTCGCGGAAATGGGTCCAAGGGTTAGCGGGATCGACGTCGCTCTCGGCGTTCTTGGCCACAGCTTCCTTGCGGATCAGCGGCTGGGTCAGGCGGTGCGGATGGCTGATATAGTCGAAGCCGAAGCGGCCCTTGACGCAGAGCCGCTCCTGATTGGCGGGTCCGTCGCGGCCGTCGATCCAGAGGAGCTTGTCGTCCTTGATGTTGAAGGTGGTCTGGCAGCCGACGCCGCAATAGGGGCAGAGCGAATCCACCTGGCGGTCGGCATAGCCGGTGCGGACATTCTGCTCGTTGACCACGGTCGCCGGCATCAACGCGCCGGTCGGACAGGCCTGGACGCATTCGCCGCAGGCCACACAGGTGCTCTCGCCCATGGGATCGTCGAAATCGAACACGATCTTCGCTTCGTGGCCACGATAGGCCATGCCGATCACGTCATTGACCTGCACTTCGCGGCAGGCGCGGACGCAGAGATTGCACTGGATGCAGGCGTCGAGATTGACCGCCATCGCCACATGGCTGCGGTCGGGCGCATGGCCCTGGCGCTTCGGGAAGCGGCTGACCTCGACATCCATGGAATCGGCCCAGCGCCAGAATTCGGACTGGGGATCGGGCGCGATCTCCTTGGCGGGCTGGTCGGCGACCAGCATCTCGATCACCATCTTGCGCGCGGTCTTGGCGCGCTCGTTGTCGGTGGTGACGACCATCCCTTGCGACGGTTTGCGGATGCAGGAGGCGGCCAGCACGCGCTCGCCCTTGATCTCGACCATGCAGGCGCGGCAATTGCCGTCGGCGCGATAGCCGGGCTTGGGCTGCCAGCAGAGATGCGGGATCTCGTTGCCCCGGCGGTTGGCGACCTGCCAGATGCTCTCGCCGGGCTCGGCCGTGACTTCCTGGCCGTCGAGCGTGAAGGTGACGCGCTCGCTCATGCGAGATCCTCCGGGAAATGCTTCATCACGGTGGCGAGCGGGTTGCAGGCCGCCTGCCCCAGGCCGCAGATCGAGGCGTCGTTCATCGCCTGCGACAGCTCGGTCAGCAGCGTCTTGTCCCACTGCTTCTGACTCATCAGCTTGACGGCCTTCTCGGTGCCGACTCGGCAAGGCGTGCATTGCCCGCAGGATTCATCTTCGAAAAAGCGCATCAGATTGAGGGCCGCGTCGCGCATGCTGTCGCGGTCGGAGAGGATAATGATGGCGGCCGATCCGATGAAGGCGCCGTGCGGTTGCAGTGTATCGAAATCGAGCGGGACGTTGTCCATCGAGGCCGGCAGGATGCCGCCCGAGGCGCCGCCGGGGAGATAGCCCTTGAAGCGATGGCCGGCCTGCATGCCGCCGCAGAATTCGTCGATCAGCTCGCGCACGGTGATGCCGGCCGGCGCCAGCTTCATGCCGGGATTCTTGACGCGGCCCGAAACCGAGAAGGAGCGCAGCCCCTTGCGCCCGTTGCGCCCGTGGCTCGCGAACCATTCCGCACCCTTCTCGACGATGTCGCGCACCCAGAACAGGGTCTCGACATTGTGGATCAGGGTCGGGCGGCCGAACAAACCGACCTGGGACGGGAAGGGCGGCTTGTGGCGCGGTAGACCGCGCTTGCCCTCGATCGATTCCAGCATCGCCGATTCTTCGCCGCAGATATAGGCGCCGGCGCCCCGGCGCAGATGGATGCGGGTCTTCTGGGTGAGGCCCGCCTGTTCCAGCTTCGCGATCTCGATCGGCAGGAGAGCCAGCACGCCCGGATATTCGTCGCGGATATAGACATAGACCTCGGGTGCCTCGACCACCCAGGCCGCGACCAGCATGCCCTCGAGGAAGCGATGCGGATCGGTCTCGAGATAGATGCGGTCCTTGAAGGTGCCGGGCTCGCCCTCGTCGCCATTCACGGCCATGAGCCGCGGGCCGGGCTCGGCGCGCACGAACTTCCATTTGCGTCCCGAGGGGAAACCGGCGCCGCCAAGGCCACGCAGGCCCGAGCCTTCCATCGTCGCGATCAGATCCTCGGGCTTGCGCTTGCCGGCGAGGCAATCGGCCAGCAACGCGTAGCCGCCTTCGGCGCGGTAGGCATCGAAATCCTTGTAAGCCGGCTTGTGAGCGTGAGTATCGTCCGATTTCACCGCCGCCAGGACGGTTTCGGGTTTCGCGCTGCAGACATGATTGTGACCGACCTCGGCGACGGGTGCCGTCGCACAATGGCCCATGCAGGGCGCCCGCAGGACGCGGATCTTGTTCGGATCGGTCTGCTGCTTCAGGGCCGACATGAGTTGCTGCGCGCCCATCATCTCGCAGGTGAGGCTGTCGCAGACGCGGATGGTGAGGGCCGGGGGCGGCGCCTCGTCCTCCATCACCACGTCGAAATGGGCGTAGAAGGTCGCGACCTCATAGACCTCGGTCAGGGCGAGGCGCATCTCCTGGGCCAGCGCCACCATATGGCGCGCCGAGAGATGCTTGTAGCGGTCCTGGATCAAGTGCAGATGCTCGATCAGCAGATCGCGCTGACGCGAACGGTCGCCCAGCAGGGCCTGGATCTCGGCCAGGGCCCTGGGGTCGGTCTGGCGGCCTTTCGGGGTGTTCATGCCCTTGCGGCGGCCGGCACCGGGATGCATCCGGGGCTGCTGCAGGGTGGGGGTCTCGCTCATGCCTGATTCACGCATTCCACAGCGGGGTTAATGTCTCGGTAAGCATTGCCGGCGCTATCTGTCGCGGCGAGCCTTTTCGGCGGTTTCGGAGTCGAGCCCGGCCAGGGTAAGGCTGACAACGGCCGAATTGATCAAGAGCTTGCCGGCATGTTCGAAGTTCACGGTGATCCGATGGCCGACGATCGACTGTATCTGGCCCATGCCCCAGTCCGGATGGTCCGGATGGCGCACCCAGGCGCCGGGCACCAGATTGTCCACCATCATCATCGCTCGCCGCCTTTTCGGCCAGGGTCTTAGACCCCTGGATCGTATCGGAAATTCGAACGGCTGCCAAAACCGCAAAGAACGACAGATAAGGGCACAGAAACAATATGCTGGCACAACCCATCCAGAGCCAATCGCGAGCGAGCGACCCCATGACGACGGATCCCCTCTCGGTGAACGAATTCACGGCCGCCGATTTCCTGGCCTCGCGCCTTTGCCATGACCTGGTTGGTCCGATCAGTGCCGTCGCGAATGGCCTCGAGCTCCTCGCGGAGAGTCCGCAGATGGAGGAAGAGGCCCTCGGCCTCGCGCGCCGTTCGGCCGCCCGTGCGACGGCGCTGGTGCAGTTCTTCCGGCTCGCCTTCGGCAATGCCGGCAACCAGATCGTCCGTCCGCAAGAGGCGCAGGCCGCAGCCATGGGTCTGTTCCAGGATGGCCGCGTGAAGCTCGACTGGTCGATGTCGCCGGAGACCCTGGCGCTGCCGGCGGGCGCCGGCAAATTGCTGCTCAACATGATCCTGATGGCGGCCGACGCTCTGCCGCGCGGCGGGCGGATTCTGGCGCTCACGACGGGCGAGGCCGGGGCGATTCGCTTCGTGATCCGCGCGATGGGCACGGATGCAAAGCTGACCGACGATGAGGCGGCAGCTCTTGCGGCCTTGACCCCGCCCAACGATCTCACGCCGCGCACCGTGCAGGCCTATCTCGCCGGCCGCCTGGCCGCACGCTTCGGCGCCCATCTGAAGCCGCAGGCCGTGGCGCCGGGCGAGGTCCTGTTCGAAGCCAAGATTCCGTCGGCCTGAGGCCGCCGGATCCGCGAGGCCCGCGGCGCCGGCGCCGAAAAAGCTTGTGGATAATCGCGGGGGGTCCCGCCAACCAGAATCTCGAAAGCCGTGCCCGGTCGGGCCGGCTTTCCTTGCTTTGTCCGCCGGTTGAGGCGGCATTTCCCCGATCTGCCCGAACCCTCCGTCAGTTCAAGCCTTTATGGGTTTTTAAGCAGTTTCTGAGAGCGTGACGGATGGCTGGCGGCGGGTCCTTTCGGTGGGAAAGGCCCCCGGCCGCGCCAGACGCGACGACCCCGAATGTATCGGGGCCATCTGAAGGGCGCTTCCTCATGGACGATTTGCTTCGTGAATTTTTGACCGAGACCAGCGAAAGCCTTGCCGTTCTCGACGTCGAGCTGGTGAAGCTCGAGCAGAATCCGAACGATCCGGAGCTTCTGGGAAACATCTTCCGGCTCGTTCATACGATCAAGGGCACTTGCGGTTTCATCGGTCTGCCTCGCCTCGAGCGCGTCGCCCATGCGGGCGAGAACGTGCTCGGCAAAGTCCGCGACGGTGAGCTCGAGGTCACGCCCGAAGCGGTGTCGATCATCCTGGAATGTCTCGATCGCGTGCGCTCGCTGACCGCGACCCTCGAGGAAGCCGGTGCCGAGCCCGAGGGCGACGACAGCGATCTCATCCGGCGCCTCAATGCGCTGGCCGATGGCGCCTCGGCGCCCAAGCCTGCCGCGGCCCCGAAGGCCGAGGCGAAGCCGGCGAAGGCCGAGCCGCAAGCGGCCAAGAGCGGGTCGCTCTATGACCGCGTCGGCGGCATGTCGGTGATCGATTCCGTGGTCGAGGTGTTCGTCGGCCGCGCTTCGACCGACGATCGCCTCAAATCCCTCTTCGAGGGCGTCAATCTCGACGTCCTGCAGGGCAACCTGCGCGAGTTTTTCTCGAACAAGGTCGGCGGTCCCGACAGCTACAAGGGTCCCGCCTTGCCGGAAGCCAAGCAGCATCTCAATGCGCGCGGCCTGACCGACAGTCTCTGCGATGCGGCCTTCGGCCATGTCGAGGCCTCGCTGACGACCCTGGAAGTGGCGGCCGCCAGCCGCGCCGAGATCCTGACCCTGCTCGCCGGCCTTCGCGTCGAAGTGCTGGCAGCCGCGGCGACCGCAGCCCCCGCGAAAGCAACTCCGGCGCCCAAGGTTGCTGCCGCCAAGCCGGCCGCCGCCAAGGCCGAGGGCGATGGCGAGGACAACAAGAAGGAATCCGCCGTCGCGCAGCAATCGATCCGCGTCAATGTCGATCTGCTCGAGAACCTGATGACCATGGTCAGCGAGCTGGTGCTGACCCGCAACCAGGTATTGCAGATCCTGCGCACCCAGAAGGACAGCGCCTTCGCAGCACCCCTGCAGCGCCTCAACCACGTCACCTCCGAGCTGCAGGAAGGCGTGATGAAGACCCGCATGCAGCCGATCGGCAATGCCTGGTCGAAGCTGCCGCGTCTGGTTCGCGACCTCTCGCTCGAATGCAACAAGAAGATCGACCTGGTGATGCTGGGCGCCGAGACGGAGCTCGACCGCCAGGTGCTCGAGATGATCAAGGACCCGCTGACGCACATGGTGCGCAACTCGGCGGACCATGGCCTCGAGACGCCCGAGGAGCGTCGCCGCGCCGGCAAGGCCGAGACCGGCAAGATCACGCTCAACGCCTATCATGAAGGCGGTCACATCATCATCGAGATCGCCGATGACGGTAAGGGCCTCTCGACCGACAAGATCAAGGCGAAGCTCCTGCAGAACGGGCTCGCCTCCGAGTCCGAGCTGGCCGAGATGAGCCTGCAGCAGATCCAGCAATACATCTTCAAGGCGGGCTTCTCCACCGCCGCCAAGGTGACCAGCGTCTCCGGCCGCGGCGTCGGCATGGACGTGGTCCGCACCAACATCGAGAAGATCGGCGGCACCATCGAGATGCGCTCGACGGAGGGCTCCGGCACCACCTTCGTCATCAAGATCCCGCTGACCCTCGCGATCGTCTCGGCCCTCGTCGTCGAGTGCGCCGGCGAGCGCTTTGCGATCCCGCAGATCAGCGTGGTCGAGCTGGTTCGCGCCGCCGCCAACTCCGACACCACGGTCGAGCAGATCAAGGACACGCCCGTCCTGCGCCTGCGCAATCGTCTCCTGCCGCTGGTCTCGCTGCGCAAGCTCCTGAAGCTCGAGGTCGCCGACGAGCAGTCGAACCAGCCGGGCCAGGGCAGCTTCATCGTCGTGGCCCAGGTCGGCACCTACTCCTTCGGCATCATGGTCGACCGCGTGTTCGATACCGAGGAAATCGTGGTCAAACCGGTGGCGCCCATCCTGCGCGACATCTCGATGTTCTCCGGCAACACCATCCTCGGCGACGGCAGCGTGATCATGATCCTGGATCCGAACGGCATCGCGTCCGCGTCGGGCCAGATCAACGCCACCCATGGCGATACGGCCGAGCGGCAGCAGGTCCGCGACGGCCGCAGCGGCGAGAAGGTGCCGCTGATCCTGTTCCGTGCCGGCACGGCGGCGCCCAAGGCCGTTCCGTTGGCGCTGGTGGCTCGTCTCGAGGAGATCGACCGCACGACGATCGAGCGTTCGAACGACCGTCATATGGTCCAGTATCGCGGCCAGCTCATGCCGCTGGTGGCGATGCAGGAAGGCAAGGACATGCCGGCCGATGGCCGCCAGCCCGTGCTGGTGTTCTCGGACCGTCAGCGTTCGATGGGCCTCCTGGTGGACGAGATTCTGGATATCGTCGAGGACCGGCTCGAGGTCGAGCTGTCGTCGGCGAACCCCGGCCGTCTGGGCAGCGCCATCGTGGCCGGCAAGGCCACCGACATCATCGATACCGGCTACTATCTGAACCAGGCCTTTGCCGACTGGTTCGGCGACAAGAATGCCGTGTTCGGCGAGGAGACCAGCCGCCGCCTGCTGCTGGTGGACGACAGCCCCTTCTTCCGCAACCTGATCGCGCCGCTGCTGTCCTCGGCCGGTTACGACGTGGCGACGGCCTCGAGCGCCGACCAGGCCCTGAAGCTCTGCGATCAGGGCGAGCAGTACGATGTCATCATCAGCGACATCGAAATGCCCGGCATGAGCGGCTTCGAGTTCGCCGAGGCTTTGAAGAAGACCGAGCGCTGGCGCGATACGCCGCTGGTCGCCCTTTCCTCCCATTCGTCGCCCAAGGACATCGCCCGCGGCCGCAAGGTCGGGTTTGACGACTATGTCGCCAAGTTCGATCGCGATGCGCTGCTGCAGACCCTGTCCGAGGCCTTCTCCGAGCTCAAAGGTGCCGCATGAACGCCGCCAATCCCACTGCCACGAAGACCGCCGGCAAGAGCGCCGGCGAGGGGCAGCATGACTTCGTCTCCTTCACCGTCGCGAGCCAGCTGTTCGGCATCCCGGTCCTGAAGGTCCAGGACGTTCTGGGTCCGCAGCGCATCACGCGCATCCCGCTGGCGCCGAAGGAGGTGGCCGGCTCGCTCAATCTGCGCGGCCGCATCGTCACCGCGATCGATCTGCGCCTGCGCCTGGGTCTCGACCGTCGCGAGAAGGGCCAGAACTCGATGAGCATCGTCGTGGAGCATCATGGCGAGCTCTACAGCTTGATCGTCGATTCGGTCGGCGAGGTGCTGAGCCTCGACGGTGCCTCTTACGAACGCAATCCGCCGACGCTCGACCAGCGCTGGCGCGACTTTTCCGATGGCATCTATCGCCTCAACGGCTCGCTGCTGGTGGTGCTGGACGTATCCCAGCTGCTGCAGTTCGCCAAGGCGGAAGCGGCCTAGAAGACTGACGGGGGACCGGGGCCTCATCGGCCCCGAGGGGATAACGGGAGAAGAACATGAAGCGCTGTCTCGTCGTGGATGACTCCAAAGTCGTCCGAATGGTCGCGCGAAAGATCCTCGAGAGTCTGAATTTTCAGATCGAGGAGGCCGAGAACGGCCAAGCCGCGATGGACATCTGCAAGCGCGCCATGCCCGACGCGATCCTGCTCGACTGGAACATGCCGGTGATGAACGGCATGGATTTCCTGAAGGGCCTGCGCCGCATGGACGGTTCCAAGCAGCCGGTCGTGGTGTTCTGCACCACAGAGAACGACCTGAAGCATATCCAGGAAGCGATCACGGCCGGTGCCGACGAATACATCATGAAGCCCTTCGACAGCGAGATCATCGAGTCGAAGTTCAATCAAGTCGGCCTGCTCTAGAACCCGATCATCACCCATTCAATGACATTGATTTCCCCCATCGCCCCACCGGCCGAATCCCGCACTCAACCCGTGCGGGTCATGGTCGTGGATGATTCCGCCGTGATCCGCGGATTGATTTCCAAGGCGCTCGAAGCCGACGCCGGCATCAAGGTCGTCCATTCGGCAAGCAACGGCCAGATGGCGGTCGACATCGCCGGCCGCTCGAATGTCGAGGTCGTCGTCCTTGATATCGAGATGCCGATCATGGACGGCATCACCGCCCTGCCGAAGCTCCTGGCCGCCAGGCCGGGCCTCCAGGTGGTGATGGCCTCGACCCTGACCCGGCGCAACGCCGATATCAGCCTGCAGGCCCTGGCGGCTGGCGCCGCCGACTATGTGGCCAAGCCCAGCTCCTCGGAGCTGGTGTCGGCCGAGGATTTCAAGCGCGAGCTGACCTCGAAGGTCAAGGAACTGGGCCAGGCCTACCGGCGCAAGCATCCGGAGAGCGCCAATGCGGCGCCGATGCCGGCCCGCCGTATCGCGCCGGCCGTGCCTGCGGGCCCGCCGGTGCCTCTCAAGCTGCGCCCCGAAGCGACCCTCCAGCCGGAGATCCTGGCCATCGGCAGCTCGACCGGCGGCCCCCAGGCGCTCTTCAAGGTGCTGGGCGGGCTGGGTGGCAGGTCCGACCTGCCGATCCTGGTCACCCAGCATATGCCGGCGACCTTCACGGCGATCCTGGCCGAGCATATCGCCCAGGCGAGCAAGATCCCGACGGCCGAAGCCCGCGACGGCGAGCCGGTCACCCGGGGCCGCATCTATGTGGCGCCCGGCGACATCCATATGACAGTCGCGGTCGAGGACGGGAAGAAGGTCATCCGTCTGATGAAGACCGCGCCGGAGAATTTCTGCCGTCCGGCCGTGGATCCCATGCTGCGCAGCGTGGCCGCCGCTTATGGCGCCCGCTGCATGGTGCTGATCCTCACCGGCATGGGTTCCGATGGCCAGAAGGGTGCCTCCACGGTGGTTGCCGCGGGGGGCTCGGTCGTGGCTCAGGATGAGGCTACCAGTGTGGTCTGGGGCATGCCCGGCGCCGTGGCGAAGACAGGGCTCTGCAGCGCGGTGCTGCCCTTGCCCGAGATCGCTCCCTATCTGCGCCGGCTCGCAATGAGGTCTGCAGCATGAACCGCGATGATTTCGATATGATCTGCCGGCTGCTGCGCCAACGCTCTGGCTTGGTGCTCTCGCCGGACAAGGCCTATCTCATGGAAAGCCGCCTCCTGCCGGTGGCGCGCAAGTGGAAGCTCGCGGGCGGGTTCGAGGACCTGGTGAAGTCGATCCGCAGCAAGCCGGACGAGGCCCTGATCCGCGACGTGGTCGAAGCCATGACCACGAACGAATCCTTCTTCTTTCGCGACATCAAGCCGTTCGACCAGTTCAAGGAGCTGGTCCTGCCGGCGATGCTCAAGAACCGCAGCGGCCAGCGCCGCCTCCGGATCTGGAGTGCCGCCTGCTCCTCGGGCCAGGAACCCTATTCGCTCGCCATGATCCTCTCGGAAATGGCGGCGCAGCTCGCAGGCTGGACCATCGAGATCGTGGCCACCGACCTCTCCTCCGAGATCCTGGCGCGCGCCAAGGAAGGCGTCTATTCGCAGTTCGAGGTGCAGCGCGGCCTGCCGGTCACCCTGTTGGTCAAATATTTCATCCAGTCCGGCGATCGCTGGCAGATCAGCCCGAAGATCCGCTCGATGGTGGATTACCGCGAGTTCAATCTCCTGACCGATTCAATGGTGCTCGGCCGCTTCGACGTGGTCTATTGCCGCAACGTGCTGATCTATTTCGACCAGGAGACCAAGGCCAAGGTGCTCGACCGCGTCGCCAACCTGATGCCCGAGGATGGCTTCCTCTTCCTCGGCGGTGCCGAGACGGTGCTGGGCCTGACCGAGCGCTTCAAGCTCATCAACGGCCAGCGCGGCGTCTATGGCGTGGTGCCGAAGAGCGAGCAGACGAAGATCGCCGCGGCGGGGTGACCCTCGTCGGCGTCGACCTCGAGATGAAATGAAAACGGCGCCCGCGAGGGCGCCGTTTTGCATTTGGCGACAGAAGCAGCAGATCAGGCGCTGGCGGCAGCTGGACGCCGGGCCAGGGTCTCGTTGGCGGGTTCCACCGGATCGCGCAGCACATAGCCGCGGCCCCAGACGGTCTCGATATAGTTGTCGCCGCCGGTCGCGGCCGAGAGCTTCTTGCGCAGTTTGCAGACGAACACGTCGATGATCTTCAGCTCCGGCTCGTCCATGCCGCCATAGAGATGATTGAGGAACATCTCCTTGGTCAGCGTGGTGCCCTTGCGCAGGCTCAAGAGCTCGAGGATGCCGTATTCCTTGCCGGTGAGATGCAGCGGCTGGGCCTCGACCTCGACGGTGCGGGTGTCGAGATTGACCTTAAGCTTGCCGGTGAGGATCACGGAGTCGCTATGGCCGCGCGAGCGGCGCACGATCGCCTGGATGCGGGCGATCAGCTCGCGCTTGTCGAACGGCTTGGTGAGATAGTCGTCGGCACCGAAGCCGAGACCTTTGATCTTGTTGTCGAGCTCGCCGAGGCCCGAAAGAATCAGGATCGGCGTGTTGACGCGCGCGGCACGGAGCCGACGCAAAACCTCGTAGCCCTCGATGTCGGGCAGCATGAGATCCAGAAGGATAATGTCGTAGTCATAAAGCTTACCGATCTCGAGGCCGTCTTCGCCCATATCGGTTGCATCTACGACGAAGCCTTCGGACTTCAGCATGAGCTGAATCGATTGGGCCACTGTGGTGTCGTCTTCAATCAGGAGTACGCGCATAGGTAGCCTCTGTCACCGTTGAGACCAAGTTAACCTATTAACCAATGTGGCGCGAGTTTATTAACAATTCCTAAAGGCGGAGCGCCCGGTTGTGATTTTCTGAAAATGATCACCGGGCCCGATTCATGGAAGCTTAGGAATGAATCGGCATAATCCGACTAACCATCGGATATAACGAATGAATTCTCAAATTGCCTCGGCCGGGACCGGCACAGCCGACCTGACCTACCTCCTTGAAGAAATTGCACGTTTGCCCTCGGCTCGGCTCTACGGGCGGGTGGCATCCCTGCTGGGCATGCTGGTCGAGGTGGGGGGTATCGCCCGCCATCTCTCGGTCGGCGCGCGCTGCGACCTGCTGGGCCAGGCCGGCCGGCGGGTGCCTTGCGAGGTTGTGGGTTTCCGTAATGATCGGGCCCTGGCGATGGCCTTTGGCGGTCTGGAGGGGATCGGGCTGGGCTGCAAGGTGGAACTCGCCGACAGCGAGCCCGCCATCCGTCCGGCCCCCAGCTGGCTCGGCCGCGTCGTCAATGCCTTCGGGGAACCCATTGATGGCAAGGGTCCGCTCATGCCGGGCCCCCGGGGCTATCCGCTGCGCGCCTCGCCGCCGCCGGCCCATGCCCGCAAGCGGGTGGCCGGCAAGGTCGATTTGGGCGTCAAGGCGATCAACACCTTCCTGACCTGCTGCCGCGGCCAGCGCATGGGCATCTTCGCGGGCTCGGGTGTGGGCAAGTCTGTCCTGCTCTCCATGATGGCGCGCTACACCACGGCCGACGTGAATGTCATCGGCCTGATCGGCGAGCGCGGCCGCGAGGTCCAGGAATTCCTCGAGGACGATCTGGGCCCCGAGGGTCTGGCTCGCTCGCTGGTTGTGGTGGCGACCTCGGACGAGCCGCCCTTGATGCGCCGCCAGGCGGCCCATCTGACCCTGTCGATGGCCGAGTTCTTCCGCGACCAGGGCCATGACGTGCTCTGCCTGATGGACAGCGTGACCCGCTTCGCCATGGCGATGCGCGAAATCGGCCTCAGCGCCGGCGAGCCGCCGGCCTCCAAGGGCTATACGCCCTCGGTCTTCGCCGAGCTGCCGCGCCTCCTGGAGCGTGCCGGCCCCGGCACCGGGACCGGCAGCATCACCGGCCTCTTCACCGTGCTGGTGGAGGGCGACGATCACAACGAGCCGATCGCCGACGCGGTGCGCGGCATCCTCGACGGCCACATCGTGCTCGACCGCAACATCGCCGCGCGCGGCCGCTATCCGGCGGTCGACATCCTGCGCAGCCTGTCGCGCACCATGCCCGGCTGCAACAATGACGAGGAGAACGCCGTCGTCAGCAAGGCGCGCCGGCTGATGGCGACCTATGAGAACATGGCCGAGCTGATCCGCCTGGGCGCCTATCGCGCCGGGAGCGATCCCGAGGTCGACGAATCCATCTGCTATCACGAGCAGCTCGAAAGCTTCCTCAAGCAGGGCAAGACCGAGAAGGCGAGCCTCGCCAGCTGCTATCGCACGCTCGAAGAGATCCTTGCCGTGAAGGCAGCGGCGCCGGCCGCCGCCGCGCCCGCGCCCGCGGCAAAGCCCGCGGCTAAACCCGCCGCCAAGCCGATCGCCGGCGCGAGGGCCGCATGAGCGCGCTCGATCAACTGGTCCGGCTCCATCGCTGGCGCCTCGAGGAAGAGCGCCGCAAGATGGGCGAGCTGCAGCGCCTGGCCGAGCGGCTGAACGACCAGATCAAGACGCTCGACGATTCGGTCGAACGCGAGGCCGCCGCCACCAGGGAACATAAGACGCTGGAGCTGTCGCGGGCCTTCGCCGCCTTCGCCGATCTCACCCGGATGCGGCGGGAGAAGCTGGTGCGTTCGCAGGCCGACGTGACTTTCCGGATCGAGCAGGCGCGCGAGGCGGTGCTCGAGGTCTATCGCGAGCTCGAGAAATACGAGCAGGCGCAGAAGAGCCGTGAAGAGCGCAAGCAGGCCGAGATCAAGCGGCGCGAGCGCATTCGCGAAGATGAGATCGGCATGGAGCTGCATCGCCGCCGGCGATAGGGAAGAGAGAGATGCTGGGTCGCGCCTTCTGGGGCGGTGTGATCGAATGCGCCCGATGGTTCAGTTCAGGCGGCTTCACGCTGTGGGGCCTGGCCCTGATCCTGCTGGCGCTGCAGGGAACCGACTTCTCGGAGCTCGGTCCGGCTGCCTCGTCAGCGGCCACCCGGACCCACACGATCTTCGCGCTGCCGCTGGGCGCCATCCTCGTCGCCGTGGGGGCGCTCCTGTTCCTTCAGTTCGGCCGCGCCAAGCGGGCGCTGCTGCGGGCGCGATGAGCCGCCGCGCCGCCTAGGCTGCCTTGCGCTCCGCGACAGGGATCTTCGCCAGTTCGGCCTTCATCTGCTTCTCGATATGCCAAAGGTCATAAGAGGCCTGCATCGAGAGCCAGAGATCCGGCCCATTGCCGCAGAACTTGCCGAGCCGCGCGGCCATTTCCGGGCTGATCGACGCCGTTTCGGCCAGAACGCGGTGGAGCGCCTGGCGGGTGACGCGCAACTGCCGCGCCGCCGCGGCGACGCTGAGATCCAGCTCCGGCAACACGATATCCCGAAGTACCGCACCCGGATGAGTGGGTTCGCGCCCCGTCTTGCCGACGGTCCTACGGCTTCGTGCCATCGTAAACTCTCCTCTCTCCAATTCCGTTGGAGTCGATATCTTCAGTGATATTGCTCCAGATCCACCGCGTCGACGTCGCCATCCTTCCAGGCAAAAGTTACCCGCCACGGGCCGTTGACGGCTAGTGCGTGGCGAAGCGGCTTGCCCTTGAGTGGATGATACCGGAGACCCGGAATATTCAGATCAGCCAAGCTCTTGGCTGCATGGAGAATGTCCAGGACTTGGATGGTTCTTTTGATCAGGTCGGATCTGACCTTCCTGCTTCCACCGGTGCGGAACAGTTCCTCAAGGGCCTTGCTGCGGAAGGTCCTGATCATTCATGGACTGTAACCTATAACGCGACATATGTAAATCCAGGAGTTACATGAACGCCCGGACACAGGGGCGCTCAGACTTGAGCGATCAGCCCCGCCACGGTATTGGGGCAGTCCAGCATCAGGAAATGGCCGGCATCGGGCAGCGGCGTGAAGGTCGCACCCGGTACCAGCTTGGCGAAGCGCTCGCCTTGCGCGATCGGGATCCAGCGGTCTTCTTCGCCCCATAGAACCCGCATCGGTACGGCGACCTTGGGATAGAGCAGCTCCAGCCTCGCCGTATAGTCGTGATCATACTGTGCGACCTGCCGATAATAAGCCTTCTGGCCCTTCTCCCCGAGCAAGGGGGCCAGCAAGGGCGCGAACTCGGCGTCCGACAGATGCCGGCTGGTGGTGCCGCGCAGATGCTCGGCCATGGCCGCGGCATAAATATGCGGCGGGATCTGCTCGAACACCTCGATGTTCCGCTGGATCAGCAGCGAGTAGGGGGTGCCCCAGGGGTTGAGCACGACGCCGTCGGCGATGACGAGATCGCGGACCGGGCAACCCTCGACGAGATGGGCGCCCATCACGGTTGCGGCACCGAAGTCATGGCCGACGATCCGCGGCCGATCGAGGCCCCAATGCCGCAGCAGCTCGGCCAGCACCTTGGCCTGGCTGCGCAGCCGCACATCCTGCCCGTCGAATTGGTCGGAGATCCCGTAGCCCGGCAGGTCGTAGAGAAAGATCCGCCATTTCGCCTGCAGCTTCTCGACCACGCGGCGCCAGACATAGGAAGAGGCGGGCGTGCCATGCACCAGAACCAGGTCGGGCCCGGACCCGACCGTCCAATGGGCCACGCGTCCTTGACTTGAATTGAAGTATTGTGGTGAGGGGCTCATGATCAGTTCCATTCCAGGGTTGTCATGGCAGTATTTTGGGCACATCAGTCCCCGGCACAATTGACAACGCGGCCTGGATACTTGAATTTAATTCAAGCCACGGAGATCGCCTTTGGCCGAACCTGATGAGATGCGGCGCTTGCCGCTGAACGCGATCCGCAGCTTCTATCTGGCGGCCCAGGCCGGCCGCTTCCGCATCGCCGCCGAGTTGCTCGGCGTCACCGAATCCGCGGTCAGCCATCAGGTGAAGCGGCTCGAGCAGTTGCTGGGGGCGGCCCTGTTCGAGCGGCAAGGCCGCGAGATGCATCTGACGCCGGTCGGCAGCCGCTATTATGCGAGCGTCCGGCGATCCTTCGGCGAGCTGCTGCGCGCGACCGCGGAGGTCGCGGGTTCGCCCGACCAGGCGCGCGTCACCTTGACCCTGCCGACCTCGCTCGCGGCCTTCTGGCTGATCCCGCGGCTCGACGCGCTGCAGCGGCGCCATCCCGGGATCAATCTGCAGCTCCTCACCACCAACCGGAAATGCGACTTCGCGCGCGAGAACATCGATCTCGGAATCCGCTATGGGCATGGCAGCTGGCCTGGCTTCCAGTCGGCGCCGCTGTTGTCCGAGCAGTTCTTCCCGGTGGCGACGAGCACCTTCCTCGCGAAACAAAAGACGAGCGAGCCCGCGCGCCTGATCCGGTCGGCGCGGCTCATCGCCAATGGGCTCCATCCCGGCGAATGGGAGGAATGGTGCCTCGCGCACGGCGTTGTGCCGCCACCGATGGAGCAGGCGCTGGTGCTCGAATCCTCTGAGCTGATTTTGCAGGCGGCGCTGGAAGGGGTGGGAATGGCGATGGGGCGACGGCCGATCGTGGATCGCCTGCTGGCCAGCGGCCAACTGATCGCCCCGTTCGGGCGCGAGGCCGAAAGCCTCGCCGGTTACTATCTGGTGCGGATCAAGGGCGAGGCACCCACCGCGGCCGCGCGGAAAGTGGAGCGCTGGCTGGCGGAGGAAGCGGCGGCTGCCGCGCCGGTTGTTAGCGACCGTAGTCGCGCCGCCAAATCAAAACGAAAAAGCTGAAACTGAAATGGCGGGGCGGCTCGCAGCCCGCCCCGCCATCCCGGTGAGGAGCTTAGGCCTTGACCGACAGTTCCTCGCCAAAGATGAACGATGTGGGATGCATCCGGAATCCCTGGACCTTCTTGTCGTAGAAGGTCAGCACCGAGCGCCAGAAGGGCTGAACCACGGGCCCTCGCTGCTGCATGATGACCTCGATCTTGGCCATGATCTTGCGCCGCTCCTCGACATCGACCGTGCCTTCGGCCTGGGTCAGGAGATCGTCGAACTCCTTGTCGGACCATTCGGGCGCGTTCCATGGCACGCCCGTCCGGTAAGCGAGGCTGAGCGTCATGAACCCCAGCGGGCGGTGATACCAGACGGTGTAGCCGAGATCGACCTTGTCCCAGACATCCCACCATTGGGCTGACGGAATGATGCTGAGCTTCACGCGAATATTGGCCTCGGCCCATTGCTGGGCCATGACCTGGGCGGCAACCGATTGCCAGGTCGGCTCGGCCGGCAGGGTGAGCGTGGTGTCGAAGCCGTCCGGGTAACCCGCTTCCGCCAGCAGAGCCTTCGCCCGAGGCACATCGCGGGTGAAGGGCGGCAGTTTGGCGTATTCCGGGTGGATCGGGCAGACATGGTGATGCTCGCCGATGACGCCGGCATCGCCTTCCGCCAGGCTCATCACTTGGGCCTGATCGACCGCGAGGCGCATCGCCAGACGGACTTTGGCGTCGTCGAACGGCTTGCGCGTCGTCTTGCCATGGATGACCGCGGTCTGCGAGGTCGCCACTTCATAGACCTGCAAGGTCTCGATCTTATCCAGGGCCGGCTTCTGCGTGACGTCGACCTCGTAAGCGCCATCGACCTGTTTCGAAGCCAATGCGGAGACGACGGCCGACGCGTCGTCGCCCAGATCGATAAATTGCAGCGTGTCGAGCGACGGCACGCTATGCCAATGCTCGGTGCGGGCTTTCAGCACCGCCTTGCGGCCGGCCTCGTATTCGACCAGCTCGAAAGCGCCCGTGCCGTTCGAGCCGATGGCGAACTTGCCGTTCTCGGCCGGATCGAGGATCGCCATCGGGTAGTGGAACAGATGCTCCGGGACCGCGAGCTGCGCTTCCGCCAGATTGAGCCGGATGGTGCGATCGTCGACCTTCTCGATCGCGTTGGCGTCCCAGATCTCCAAACTCATCTTGGGATTGCCCTTGTCGTCCTTCTCGCCACGATCGACTTCCTTGAGCATATAGGCCTTCATCAGGCCCAGCATCGAGGAGCCGACCTTCTCGTCGAGGACATGGTGCAGGTTCCAGATGACCTGGTCCGCCGTGAGCGGGCCGCCATTGCGCCAGGTGACGTCGGAGCGGATATAGAGCGTCCAGGTTTTGAGGTCGACGCTTGGCTCCCATTTCTCGAGCAGATAGGGCCGGGTGATGTTGTCCTGGCCGGTGCGGGTCAGATATTCGCAGACCTGTCGCGTGATGTTGCTGGGCTCGGCCCAGCTGAAGGTGTGTGGGCTCTCGACTGGATGCACGCGCTGGGCGATCCTGACCGTGCCGCCGCCAGCCGCGGCTTGCGCGACGCCGACCGACATCGGATCCACCAGGCCGGCCATCGAATAGGCCGTGCCCGCGCCGACGCCGAGCAATGTGGCAAAACGCAGGAAGTCGCGGCGATCCATGCGCCCGTCTTGAAACTGTTCCCCGACCTTCTTGAAGAGCGGGTGTGATTGTCCTGATCGCATCATGACCTCCCTGGGATTGTTTCGTTTCGTTGTTGTTGTTTTGATGGGCCGGCGGACGTCGCTTCGCGGTCCCAATGCGGGGCATCGAGGCCTTCCGCCCGAAGCTGGAACTTCTGGATCTTGCCGGTCGGCGTCTTGGGCAGCGCGGCTTCCAGGCGATAGAAGCGGGGCACCATGAATTTCGGCAGCGTCTGCTCCAGGAACCGATGCAGCGCCTGGAGCTCGAGCGGGTTGTCCGGCTTGGCGACGACGGCAGCCATCACCTCCTGCTCGGTCAAAGCGGAGGGAACCGGATAGACGGCGCATTCGAGGATGGCGGGGAATTTGAGGATCCCGTTCTCGACCTCGATCGAGGAGATGTTCTCGCCGCGCCGCCGGATGGCGTCCTTGATGCGGTCGAGGAAATAGAAGTTCCCCCGCTTGTCGCGCATCATCAGGTCGCCGGAATGGAGCCAGAGATTGCGCCAGGCCTCCATGGTCTTTTCCGGCTGGTTGAGATAGCCGGCCATGACGATCCAGGGCACTTTGGGTCGCACGACCAGCTCGCCGGGAACGCCCGGCGGCACCTCTTCATCGTTCGGATCCACGATCTTCACTTCGAAGCGGTCGCTGACGATCCGTCCGCAGGAGCGCGTATCGACCAGGTCGAACAGACGCGGTTTCCCGGCGCGGAAGCCCGCGCGCAGCGGCACGCCCACCTCGGTCGAGCCGTAATTCGTCGTGACGCGGATGCCGAAGCGCTGCGCGAACTCTTTCACCTGCGGGAACAGGGGTACGACCAGCACCTTGTCGAGCGGATGCTTGCGGTCCTTGGCCGTGACGGGCGTGCGGTGCAGCAGATTGGCCATTGCGCCCAGCAGCAGGGTGACGTTGCATTTCTGGGCGCGGATATCCTCCCAGAAGGCGCTCACGCTGAAACGCGGCTTGAGCACGACCGTGGCGCCGGCGATGAGGCAGGCGAAGACCGCGGCCCACTGCCCGGCAATATGAAAGAGCGGCAGCATGTTGTAGTAGCGGTCGCCCGGTTTCAGATCGAGCACCTCGACGACGCAGCGCGAATATTCGAGCGCGTGGGCGAAGGTGCAGCGCACCCCCTTCGACGCCCCGGTCGTGCCCGAGGTGTACATGACCGCCATGATCTGGCGCGGATCGGTGATCTCGGCGATCGCCGGCGGCTTGGCCGGACGCCGGCCCGCGGCGACAAGGTCGGCGAAACCGAGTTGGCGCAGCCGTGCGAGGCGAGGGGGCAAAGCCGCGGGCGGTTCGCCCCGCAGGATCAGGGTCTCCAGCCTGGCCCCGGCGAGGATTTCTTCGCTGAAGCGCGCGGCATAGCTGGCATCGGCGATCAGCATGGTGGCGGCGGAATCGCGGACGACATGTTTCAGCACGTCGCCGAGATAGGCGGTATTGACCGGCACCTCGATGGCGCCCAGCCGTGCCAGGGCCAGCCAGCAGAGGAGGCTGTCCGGATGGTTGTCGAGCATCAGGAGGACGGTCGTGCCGGGCCCGATGCCTTGCGCGGCGAAGACCGCCGCCAGCCGCCGGCTGCTCTCCTCGAGCTCGCCATAGCTGAGCGAGCCTTCATCCGAGATGATGGCCGGCCGCCGCCGCATCGTCCGGGCGCGCTCGGTCAGCAGGGTTGCGATCGTGTAGTAACCTGCCGCCCGGGAACGGGGAGAGGAGCGCGCCATGGAGCCTCTATGCGCCGAAGACCGCCCGTTGCGCATTGTCGGCGAGGAAACCCTGCTTGTTGGCGGGCTTGAGGGGCAGTGACCGTGCCTCCTGCACGGTCCTCGCCAGCGGCAGCAGCGGCCAGCCGCTGCCGAAGATGATCTTGTCGCCCAGCACGGAATTCCCGTAGGTGAGCAGGGGCTCGTAGCCGCTGTTCGGCTTCAGCAGCAGGTTCGGCCGAACCGATTCGATCGCGATATAGACATTGGGATGCCGCCAGGCCACGCCGATCAGCTCCTGCACCCAGGGCCAGCCCGGCGGGCCGCAGATGATGCGCAGGTCGGGGAAGTCCACCGCGACCTCGTCCACGGCCAGCGGGTGGCCGTAGCGCATCAGCGACTTGGTCGAGAAATTGATCGAAACATGCAAATTGACCGGGACATTGAGCTCGACACATTTCTCATAGAGCGGATAGATCATCCGGTCGTTGGCGGTGAGCTTCAGCTCATAGAGCTGGAGATTGAGCCCGCGCAGACCCTGCTTCCGGATCGCGTGCTCGAACTCGGTGACGGCGATCTTGCCCCGATGCGGATCGGCACCGGCGAATCCGACGACACGATCGGGATAGTCGGCGACGAGGCTCGCCACGGCCTCGTTGGGGATGATGACGTCGAAGGTGGTGCGGATGTCGCGTGCCTTGACGCAGATCTTTCCGATGCCCTGGGAATCGAGAAACTTGAAGAACTTCGACAACGGCTTGCCGCGATATTCGGAAAGCTCTCCGTGATCGGTGGAATTCCGATAGACCCGCTCATAATTGGCGAGATGGGGCGGGTAAGGGTGATACCCTTCGACGAGTTCTTCCGTGGGCGCGGTAATGCTAAAGTCGAAGATCGTCGTCACCAGAAGCTCCTGTCGAGTACTTTGTTCTTCTTATAGTATAGCGGTTTCTGGCCAGTGATCGATGTACTGACACGCGTGTCACTATATGGGCGGCCCTGGATCGAGTCAACCGGCGCGGGCCTGTTGCCGGCCGCTCCTTGCGATTGAAGGATGATCGGATGGCTGAAGAGAGGGATGGCCCGAGCCCGGCGAGCTATATCGAGCAGTTGGAAGCGCAGCTCGCCGCGGCCGGCAGCGCGCGGGCGCAGACGCGCGCGCGCATCCTGCTGGGCGTGGCGCAGTTGCTGGATGCGGACGGCTACCAGGATGCGATCGTGCGCCATGTCTGCGAGCGGCTGGGAATCTCGCGCGGCGCCTTCTATCAGTATTTCGAGAACCGGACCGACGCCGTGGCCGAGGTACTGAACGGATTCTGCCGCTTCGTGTTCGAGATGTCGGTCGGCGTCGGCCGCGGCAAATCGGACTTCGAGCGCATCAACGAGGTCACCTACTTCTATCTGCAGATCTATCAGCGCAACAAGGGTCTCTTCGCGGTGCAATACAAGCTCGCCCGGGAGAAGTCGGTCTATTCGGAAGGCTGGCGGGAACTGCAGGACAAATGGCGCGGGCGGCTCGCCAAGTATATCGTGCGGGTGACCGAGGCCGACGACGGTGCGCTGCAGAGCGCGCTGGCGCTCTCCTACATGCTGACCTCGCTGGCGGACGATTTCCTCTACCGGCTGATCTTCGAGGATGAGGAACAGCTGCGCTGGCTGCGCCGCCATCCGCGCCGGGTCGCGGCCCTGATCTCGGTCGTCTGGTATCGGGCGATCTTCGGGCGGAATCCGGCGGCGGCGTTGGAGGAGGACTTCCAGCTCAAATATTCGGGCCTGCTGCCGATCGCGCTGGTCCGCTAGCGATCGCTCAGGCGATCAACCCGCCCGCATGGGAAGGCACCGGCGCATTGGCATCGGGCGAGGCGAAGACGGCGGCCACCTGGAAATAGATCTCGCCGGTGATGCCGGTCACGGACTTCGCTTCGGCGAAGAGCCGCTGGATCTCGTTCTGCATCGTGCTGTCGAGCGGCTTGTGGGTGCGCAGCATCAGGTCGAAGCGCTTGCCGCGCACCAGCCCGTCCAGCTGCATGGCGCCCATCCGGCTCAGCTCCACATCGAGCAGGAAATGGACGCTGGCAGGCTTCCCGTCTTTCGGCTGGTCGCCTTTGCCGGGATCGCGGCGAATCGCGAGGCGCGCCTGGTGCAGCGCCTGCTCGTCGAGCAGCGGCAGCACGATGGTTTTCCACTGACCGTCCTGGCTGGTCGAGGGCGCGGCGCGGGCCAGCTCGGCGAAACCCTGCTCGAGCTTCGCGGCCAGTTCCGGGCGACCGGCCGATTGCAGCGCCTGACGCAGCTCGGCGCTGGGCCAGGTTACCGGCTTGTCGGAGAGGCGGGCGCGAATGAAGCCGGCGAGGCCCGCCGCGAGATGCGAGCCGACGCGCGGCAGGTTCTGCGCCAGGATGTCGTTGGTCTGTGTCGGATTCAGAAGGACGGCCGGTGTGTCTTGCGCCGTGGCCGCAGTCGTGGCGCCCGGCGCTACGCTGGTCGGCAGTGCCAGACTCGCCGGTGCTGCGAGGGTCGCGCGCTCGCCGTCGAGAAGTGCTGCCGTCTCCAGCAGCGCGTTGAAGATCTGGGCCGGGCCCGGATGGGCTTCGGGCAGGGCCGGCGCCTGAGGAGTCGGCAGCAGCAGCAGCCGCGTGCCGACCGGCCCTTCGATCGGACGATCGAGCGCCACCAGCCCTTCCGGCGTGGCGAGGATCGCCTGGCCGTTGGGCGACGGTGCGCGCAGGGTTGCCAGCACCGCAGTCTGCGAACCCGACGCGGGGTTGGCTGCCGCCGAGCCGTTCGTGCCCGTACCGACAGGCGGCAGCACCGAGACCAGCTCGAGCGGCACTCTCGTGCCGGCGATCGGGGCGGCTGGCGCGTTACTGGGTGGTGTGGGCGCCGCAACGCCATTGCGCTGCGCGGCGGGCGTCGGGGCCTGCGGCTCGGCGGCGCGCAAGACAGTCGCGACGAGACGCGGGCCTGCTGGGACCGCGTCCCGCAATCCGGGATTGACCGGCGCGGGCAGCGCGAGCACCAACCGCGTGCCGGCGGGCCAGCTTGGGGCGGGTTCGGGCGTGGCTTCGGCGGCGGCGGCGTTGTTCGGCACGGGTGCTGAAGCCGGCAAAGGCGAACTGGTCTTGCCGGGCGATGGCGGAAGCGGGGCGGCTTCGGTGGGCTTCGCCGGCAGCGGCGTCTGCGGTGCTGCCGCTTCGGGCGGACGGGGAATGCGGATGGTGCCGAGCGGACTCTCCAGCACCAGCTCGCCCTCGGGCGTCTGCTGGCGCACGGTCGCGATGAATGCCTGGCGCGGCGCTTCCTCGACCGCGGCGGTGACGGCCTGCGTCACCGGCGGCAGGATCGCCGCCAGATGATAGGGCAGTCGCTGGCCGGCCTGAGGAAGCGGTGCGTTTGGCAGAGGGAGTTGGGTCGCCGGTTTGGAATCGCTCGGGCGTAGCAAGGTGGCGACCACGCGGGCACCGATGACGCCGGCCTGGTCGGCCAGAGGCGGCAGCGGCACGGGTGGAAGGGTCGGACCTGCGGGCGCACCGGGTCGAGTGGTCGCCGAGAGATCGCCCGCCTGGGCGACGGCTCCCTTGCCGGCATCGAGCAGGGTGAGGATGCCGATCCTGGGGCCGCTGAGCGGCTGGTTGGCGGTGGGTTCGCCATCGACCGACAGCAGGATCACCTGCATGCGGGCACCGGTGCTGCGCAGCTCGAGCATGACCTTGCTGCCGACCGCGGCTTCGAGACCGCCGGAGAGCGCCAGCACGCCGCGATCGGTGCGCACCGTGAGCGTGCCGTCAGCGGCGCGTTCCAGCACGGTGCCGGACAGGATGTCGCCGGCGCCGAGCTGGCCCAGCAGGGCCAGATTGTTCTGGCCGGTCCCCGCCACGGCCATCGACACCGGCCGGGCCGCACTGGGCCCCGTCGCTGGCGTCGTCGGTGTGACCGGGGTCAGGTTCACGGCCGCGCCTCTTTGAGCTTGCGCGCGAGTGCCATCACATCGGCGGCCGCGGCGCTGTCGGGATGACGGATCGCGACCGGCGTCTGGGCGCGGATGCTGTCCTTGACGCGGGCATCGCGGCGGATGATGCCGGCCAGCGGCGGCTCGATCTTGAGGAAGGACTGGCAGGCGCGCAGCAGCGTCGAATAGGTGCGTTCGCCCTCGGCGATCGAGCCCGCCATGTTCACCGCGATCCGCAGGTCGCCGATATCGCCCTGGCTGACGCCGAGCTTGATGAAGGCGTAGGCGTCGGTGAGGGCGGTCGGCTCGTCGGTCGTGACCACCAGGACGGATCCGGCCCGCCGGCAGAGCTGACGGACGGTGCGCTCGACACCGGCGCCCAGGTCGAGGAGCAGACGATCATAGGCGGCAGCGGTCTGGAACAGCTCGTCGCCGAGCCTCGCCAGGCGTTCGCCGCTCATGGCGGCGAGCGAGGCGGTACCGGCGCGGCCGGCGACCACGTCGAAATTGCCGGGCGCATAATTGGTGATGGCCTCGGTCATGGCGCGGCCTCGTTCGACCACGGCGCCCAGGTCGGAGCGCGGCATCAATCCGAGCTGGATGTCGACATTGGCGAGGCCGAGATCGCCGTCGAACAGCAGCACGCGTTCCTGCAGTTTCGCCAGCGCCTGCGCCAACGAAATCGCAAGCCAGGTCTTGCCGACGCCGCCTTTGCCGGACGCGATGGCGAGCGCGCGCAGGCGCGAAGGCCGGCCCACGGATTGAGGGCCGGAGCCTGGAGAGACGGGGAGGGGGCGGGCTGTCGCGGTCATTCGGCGGCTTCCATGGCTGCAGGATTAAGCGACGGCAGCTCGATGCGCTCGCCCATCAGGAGGCGTGCGAGAGAAACCGGATTCATGGGCACGAGCCCGTCGCCGATCTGAGGCGACAGGCCGAATTCGCAGAGCGCCAGGCCGCCTGCGGCCGCGGCGGCAAGAAGGCTGCCCAGCCGGCGCACGGTGTCGAGCTTGGTGACGATGAGGCGCTTGGCGCCGAGGCGGGCATAGATGCGCGCCTGGTCGGCCGTCTCGGCGGGATCGCCGCCCGCGGCCAGGACCAGGATCGGCTCGGCATCGCCGGCTGCGATGAGGGCCGAGATCTCGGCGAGATCGCTCTCGCTTTGCGGATTGCTGCCGGCGCTGTCGATGAGGCGCAAGCCCTCGGCCGGCAGGGAGGCCAGCGCCCGCGTCAGAGTCTGGGCATCGCGGGCACGGAAGGCCGGAATATCGAGGCGGCGGGTGTAGGTCGCGAGCTGGGCTTCGGCGCCGGCGCGCAGCATATCGCAGGAAACAGCGCCCACCGCCACCCCGGCAAGCCGGGCACGGATGCCAAGCTTGGCCAGGCTCGAAGTCTTGCCGGCACCGGGCGGGCCGATGAAGAGCAGCGGCAGGGCCGGCGCTTCGTCGATGAGGGGCGCGAAGGCGAATTGGGCGTCGAGTGCGGCCGCCAATGCCAGCGTCGGATTCTCGGTCGAGAGCTCGGCCGCGGCATTGAGCAGGCGGTCGGCGATCGCGGCCGGGACGCCGTTGAATTCGAGCCGGGCGGCGATGCGGTCGAGCCCGTCGAGGGCCGCCGTGTCGGGTTGCGGCAGGTCGCGCGGGTGGGAGATCGAGACCTCCGGCAGCGGCTCGTCCTCGAGGCCGGCGGTGACGAGAACGCCACTCTTGCCGTCGCGCTTGGTCGAGAGGATGACCGCGTCGTCGCCTAACTCCTGGCGAACGCGGCGCATCGCCTCGTCCATCGTGCTCGCGCCGAAGGTCTTGAGCCGCATCTGTCAGGGCTCCTAGATCTGCCCGACCGTCTTGATCCGCGCGCGCGCATAGATCTCGTTCTGCGACATCACGACGGTGACGGGGCGGAAACGCTCGACGATCGAGCGCACGAAGGGCCGGATGCCGGGGCTGGTCAGCAGCACCGGCGTCTCGCCGCGCATGGCGTGCCGCTCGAACTGCTGACGCACGGCATTGATGAATTGCTGCAGCTTGGTCGGCGGCATGGCGAGTTGCTTGTCGTCGCCGTCGCCGCGCAGCGATTCGGCAAAGGCCTGCTCCCATTCGGGCGAGAGGGCCACGAGCTGGATCACGCCCTCGGCATCCGCGACCGAATCGCTGATCTGGCGCGAGAGCCGTGCCCGCACATGCTCGGTGATCTGGTTCACATTGCGGGTATAGCCGCAGGCCTCGGAGACGCCTTCGAGAATGGCCGGCAGGTCGCGGATCGAGATGCGTTCGGCCAGCAGGTTCTGGAGCACGCGCTGGACGCCGCTCATCGAGATCTGCGCCGGGATCAGGTCGCCGATCAGCTTCTGGTGCTCCTTGCTCAGATCCTCGACCAGCTTCTGCGTCTCGGCATAGGACATGAGCTCGGCCATGTTGTCCTTCACCACTTCCGTCAGATGGGTGGTGACGACGGTGGCGGGATCGACCACGGTATAGCCGCGGAACATCGCTTCTTCGCGCATGGCCGGATCGATCCACATCGCGGGCAGGCCGAAGGTGGGCTCGATGGTCTCCTCGCCCGCGATCGTGATCTTCTCGCCGCGCGGATCCATGACCAGGATCATGTTAGGCCGGAGGTCGCCGCGGCCCGCCTCGATCTCCTTGATGCGCACGATATAGGTGTTGGCCGGAAGCTGCAGATTGTCCTGAATACGGACCGCCGGCAGCACGAAACCCATCTCGCGCGCGACCTGGCGGCGCAGCGCCTTGATCTGGTCGGTGAGCTTCTGGCCGCGCTCGGTCCCGATGAGCGAAAGCAGGCCGTAGCCGAGCTCGAGGCGCACGGTGTCGATCTGCAGGGTCTGCTGGATCGTTTCCTCGGTCGGGGCCGCGGCTTCTTCCTTCTGCTTGACGGTGGCTTGGTTCTTGGCGAGCGCGATCTTGCGCGTCAGCATCCAGGCACCGGTGCCGGCAGCACCCGAAAGCGCCAGGAACGGGATGGTTGGGATGCCGGGCAGGAGCGCCATGGCGCCCATCAGGAACGAGACCAGGCCCAGCGCTGCCGGATAGCCGCCGAGCTGGGCGAACAGGGCTTTGTCGGTCGTGCCGCTGATGCCCGCCTTCGAGACGAGGAGGCCGGCGCCGGTCGAGATGATGATCGCCGGGATCTGGGTCACGAGGCCATCGCCGACGGTCAGGATCGTGTAGGTGCGGGCCGCCTCGGAGAAGGACAATCCCTCCTGGCCAACGCCGATGATCATGCCGCCGATGACGTTGATGAAGGTGATGATCAGGCCGGCGACCGCGTCGCCGCGCACGAACTTCGCGGCACCGTCCATGGCGCCGAAGAAGCCGCTCTCGTCCTCGAGCGTCTTGCGGCGGAGCCGCGCCTCGGCTTCGTCGATCAGTCCCGCCGACAGGTCGGCGTCGATCGCCATCTGCTTGCCGGGCATGGCATCCAAGCTGAAGCGCGCCGACACTTCGGCGATGCGCCCCGAACCCTTGGTGATGACGATGAAGTTCACCAGCACCAGAATCGCGAACACGATCACGCCGATGACGAAATTGCCGCTCATCACGAAGTTACCGAATGCCTCGATCACATGGCCGGCGGCGGCGGGGCCCTCGTGACCGTGCGCGAGGATCAGGCGCGTCGAAGCCAGGTTCAAGGACAAGCGCAGGATCGTGGCGATCAGCAGCACGGTCGGAAAGGAGCTGAAGTCGAGCGGTTTCGAGATGAAGAGCGACGTCATCAGCACGAGGACGGAGATGGTGATCGACAAGGCGAGCGAGATATCGAGCAGCCAGGCCGGCATCGGCAGGATCAGCACCACCAGGATGCAGATGACGCCGAGCGCCAGCGCGATCTCGCCGCGCTTCAACGCCGTCCCGACCTGGCCCCAGATCCGGTTCAGCCCGGGCCCCGTCATCGCTTCCTGAAAGGCGTTCGCCATGTCTTAAGTCACCGTCCTTGTTTCGATGGCCGTCAGCGTCGCCCGCGGTTCACACCGCCTGGCGCTCGCCTTCGTTGGCGGCGCGGCCGCCGGCCAGCAGGATGCCCTCTTCGCTGTATTGCTTGAGCTTGTTGCGAAGCGTGCGGATCGAGATGCCGAGGATGTTGGCGGCGTGCGTCCGGTTGCCGAGGCAGTGATTGAGCGTCTCGAGGATCAGGTCGCGCTCGACATCGGCGACGGTACGCCCGACCAGGCCGGCGGTATTGGTCACCTGCGCCTTGGCGGTCTCGATCGCGGCGACCGCACGGGCCTCCGGGGTCGAGGGGGCGCCGCGCTGGCCCGTCAGCATGATGGCGTCAGGGCCCAGCTCGGAGCCTTTCGACAACAGCACCGCGCGATGCATCGTGTTCTCGAGTTCACGCACATTGCCGCGCCAGGAATGAGCCACGAGGATGGCTTCGGCGCCCGCGGACAGGGCCGGCGGCTGGACCGCATTGGCGAGCGCGTATTTCTTGATGAAATGCTCGGCCAGCGCCGGGATATCGGCGGGCCGGTTGCGCAGCGAGGGCAGTTCCAGGGTCACGACATTGAGGCGGAAATAGAGGTCCTCGCGGAAATTGCCGTTGCGGGTCTCGATCTCGAGGTCGCGGTTGGAGGTGGCGATCAGGCGGATATCGACCTTGATCGGCTGGGTACCGCCGACGCGGTCGATCTCGCGTTCCTGGATGGCGCGCAGCAACTTGGCCTGGAGACGCGGGTGCATCTCGCTGATCTCGTCGAGCAGCAGGGTGCCGCCATTGGCCTCTTCGAACTTGCCGATGCGCCGCGCGATGGCGCCGGTGAAGGCGCCGCGCTCATGGCCGAACAGCTCGGATTCCAGCAGATGCTCGGGGATGGCCGCGCAATTGACCGAGATGAAGGGGCGGGTGGCGCGCTTGCCGTGGCTGTGCAGATAGCGCGCCATCACTTCCTTGCCGGTGCCGGATTCGCCGGTGATCATCACCGAGGCATCGGAGGGCGCGATCTGGTCGGCGAGGCGCAGCACCTCGCGCATGATCGGGTCGCGATAGATGAAGGCGCTGCTTTCCTCGGCGACGGCGGCGAGAATGGCCGCGATCAATTCCGCATCGGGTGGCAGCGGCAGATAGTCCTTGGCGCCGGCCTTGATGGCCCGCACCGCCACATCGGTCTCGGTGCCGATGCCGCAGGCGACCACCGGCAGGCTGATCCGTTCGGTCTTGAGTTGCGCGATCAGGCGGGCGATGTCGTGCCGCACGTCGCACAGCAACAGATCCGCACCCTGGCCGGCCCGCAAGGCCTCCATGGCGCCGTCGATGTCGCCGACCTGCGCCACCTTGGCTCCGCGCGAAAGCGCGATCTTGCCGGCGGTGGCGATCGGGCCGTCGAGGGATCCGACGATCAAAAGGCGCATCTTTATCTACTCCCGTGGCAAAGGCGGCTGCGATCCCGAACGGGATCTCAGCCGAAGAACCGGATTTGCTGCCAAGGCGGCAGCACGCTGTTGAGCAGGATCTCGAGGCGGCGCGGATTTTCCTGTCGCGCCATCGACACCGCGCCGATCATGTAGATCTGGCGCAGCAGCGCCTCGGCCGAGGCGTTGCGCTCGATCTTGGCCGCGAGCGGGCCGAAGACGATGTTGGCGAGCAACGCGCCGTAAAGGGTCGTGAGCAGGGCCAGCGCCATGGCGGGCCCGATCTTGGAGGGTTCGTCGAGGCTGCCCAGCATCTGGACCAGGCCGACCAGCGTGCCGATAAGCCCCATGGCCGGCGCCACCTCGGCGGCACGGCGCAGGATGCTGGCGCTGCGCTGCATCCGCTGCGCGGTCGCATCGGCTTCGGCGGCCATGACGGCCTCGATCTCCTCCTGGGGCGCGGCATCGACCACGAGGCTCATGGCGCGATGGAGGAAGGGATCGTCCTTGAACTGCGGTAGCTGGTCCTGGAGCGCGAGGGGCCCGTGGCGACGGACCATGTCGGCCAGGGTCATCATGCCGCGCGCGGCGTCCATCGGCTCGGGCGTGGCGGTCGTGAGCGCGCCGATCATGGTCGGATGGGCGCGGATCACCTCGCCGGCGGAGAAGGAGACGCAAGTGACGGCGAAGGTGCCGCCGACCACCATCAGGAAGGAGGGGAAATGGAAGAACGCCAGGGGCGATCCGCCGAGCGAAATGGCAAGCGCCACCAGCGCCACCGCACCGATCAGGGCGATCGGCCCCAGCGGGTCGGCGGTCGCGCCCGTCCGCACGGTGCGGCCGGTGCTGCGCAGGCGCCTGTTGCTGTCTGTCTCGACGGCCATCATTCCCCCTGATTTCAGGCGCGTTCGGATTTGATGATTTCGGTCATGGTCACGCCCAGCCGGTCTTCGAGGATCACGACCTCGCCGCGCGCGACCAGGCGGTTGTTGACATAGATGTCGATCGCCTCGCCGACCTTGCGGTCGAGCTCGACGACGGCACCGCGGCCGAGCTTCAGGAGCTGGGCCACCTGCATGGTCGCCTTCCCCAGCACGGCCGAGACCTGCACCGGAATGTCGTAGACCGCCTCCAGCTCGCGGGCGTTGGTGGGGGCGGGAGCGGGCTGCGGGGGCGCGACCGGCTCGCCGGGTCCTTCGCCGTTCAGCTCGTTCAGATTGAGATTGTCATCGGCCATCGATCACTCCTGTCGGATCGGCTGCAGTCATCAGTCTCAAGCGGTCCGCGCCTGGGGCAACGCCTGGGCGTCGTCCGCGGCATGGCTGTCGGTTCGTCCCGCACCCGCCGACAAGGCGGCGAGGCTGCGGGCAATGCGTTGTTCGATCTCGACCCAGGTCCGCTGGGCCTGGCGCTCGATGCCGCCATCGGCCCATTCGAGCCGGCAATCGCCGGGCCCCAAGGCCTCGTCGGCGATCAGCAGCAGGCGCCCGCCGAAGCCGGCCTGTTTCGCGATCTCGGCGATGCGCGGCCGCATCTCCTCGATCAGGGTGTCGGGCAGGCGCAGCACCACGCGGGGCTCTTCCTCGAGATCGCGCAAGGTGGCGATCGCCATCTGCTCGATCTCGATCACGCTCTGCATCTGCTCCAGCGTCGGATAGAGCTTGCGCACCATGCCCAGGGCCGCGGTCAACGCCCAGCTCAGGGTCTGCTGCTCGACACGCTCGCACATCGGGGCGAAACCCTGCAGCGCCTGGGCCACGGCCGGCAGCGTGCGCGCCGCCAGCTC
>NZ_JBOHKS010000223.1:0-13483 GCF_050729195.1 Hypericibacter sp. | reverse complement strand
CCCGAGGCCTCGTCCACGGCTTCGTCGATCGCGGGAATGCGCGCGCGGTCATAGGCCGGCCCCACCACGCGGGCGCCCGTCGCCGCCTTGAGCTCGACATTGCCGCCGCAATGATCGCCATGGTGATGGGTATTGAGGATATGGCTCAACCGCCAGCCGCGCGCGGCGACGGCCTCCAACACCGGCTCGGCTTCCGACGGATCCAGCACCGCCGTCAGCCCGCTCTTCGGCTCATGCAGCAGATAGCCGTAATTGTCCTTCAGCAGCGGAACGAGCGCGATCTCGAGCGGGGTCATGGGGGTGCGGCGTTGATGCAGGAGGTGCCAACTCTAGCAGCGCCGCTGCGGGCGCCCAAGACCTGCTATCCGCAAGCTCGTGGCGGCGGCGGAGGGCGCGAAGGCCTGAGGGCGAGTGGCCACAGGATGACAATTAGGCGGCGGAGGGCCCTTTAAGGAGGCTCAGGGACCTGTAAAACCTCGCCTCATCACCAATTTATAGTCAGGCAACTTCCATGGTATAAACTCGGTCCATGTGGAACGACGCTGTCGATCTGCGCGATTTCTACGCTTCGCCCCTGGGGCAGATGGCGCGCCATCTGTTGCGGCGGCGGTTGCGGCAGATCTGGCCGGATGTGGGCGGGCAGTCGGTGCTGGGGCTGGGCTATGCCACGCCTTACTTGCGCCAGTTCCGGCCCGAGGCCGAGCGGGTGCTGGCCTTGATGCCGGCGGGCCAGGGCATCCTCCATTGGCCGCCGGGCGAGCGCGGCCTCGCGGCCCTCGTGGACGAGACCGACCTGCCGATCCCCGACCGTTCCATCGACCGCGTGCTGCTGGTCCATGGGCTCGAATGCGCCGAGCATCTGCGCGACCTGTTGCGCGAGGTCTGGCGGGTGATGGCCGACGACGGGCGCCTGCTCGCGGTCGTGCCCAACCGGCGCGGCATCTGGGCGCGCAGCGACCGCACGCCCTTCGGCCAGGGCCAGACCTTCTCGCCCTCGCAGCTCTCGCGCCTGATGCGCGACAACATGTTCATGCCGACGCAGAACGGCGAGGCGCTGTTCCTCCCGCCGATCCGCACCAGCTGGATGCTCAAGACGGCGCCCGCCTGGGAGCGCATCGGCGGGCGCTGGTTCTCGCGCTTCGCTGGCGTGGTGATGATCGAGGCTGGCAAGCAGCTCTATGGCGTGGCCTCGGTCAAGGCGCCGCCGCGCCGCCGGCAGGCCGCCGTCATCGCCTTCCCGCAGATCGCGGGCCGCGAGACGCGCCGCGGCAGCCTGTCCAAGGATCCCGGCGAGAATTGATTTCTCGCGGTGTCCCCGGCAGGACAGCCTGCCTAGCTCTGACCCTTCAACAGAAACAACCCCTGCTCGCCCAGCAGATTGGCGAGCTGCAGCGAGCGGATCGGGCGTGCATTGCCCTTGGCATCGATCGCGATCGCGCGTTCGATCGCGATGTCGCTCGAGCGGCAGAGCCCGAAGAAATCCCGGATCGTGCAGAGATGGATGTTGGGCGTGTCGTACCAGCTCGACGGCAAGGTCGGCGTCACCGGCATGCGGCCCATGGCGCCCAGATGCCAGCGCACGCGCCAATGGCCGAAATTGGGGAAGGAGACGATGGCGCGCCGGCCGATGCGGGTGAGCTGGCGCAGCACGGCCAGCGGATTATGCGTCGCCTGCAGGGTCTGGCTCAGCACCGCATAGTCGAACGCGTCGCTCGGATAGTTGGCGAGGTCGATGTCGGCGTCGCCCTGGATCACCGAGAGCCCCTGCGCCACGCAGGCATTCACGCCGGCCTGGCTCAGCTCCATGCCGCGCCCGTCGACCTGCTTGAAATGCACCAGATAATCGAGCAGCGCACCGTCGCCGCAGCCGATATCGAGCACGCGCGTCGCGGGCTGGATCATGTCCGCGATGAGCTGCAGGTCGACGCGGATGCCGGCCTGGTTGATCGAAGCCTCTGACGCCACCCGGATCTCTCCCCGCTCAGCCGCGATTGAGGCCGCGATGTTCCGCGCAGCCGCCGAGGAAGCCGCTGAGCATGCGATAGAACTCCGGCACGTCGAGCAGGAAGGCGTCATGGCCCGCGTCGCTCTCGATCTCGACGAAGCTGACATTGGCCGCGACCGCGTTCAGCGCGTTGACGATCACGCGGCTCTCGCGCGTCGGGAACAGCCAGTCGCCGGTGAAGGAGACAGCGCAGAAGCGCACCGGCGTGCCGCGAAAGGCGTTGGCGAGGATGCCGCCATGCTCGGCCGCGAGATCGAAATAATCCATCGCGCGCGTGATGTAGAGATAGGCGTTCGCGTCGAAGCGGTCGACGAAGGTGGACCCCTGATGGCGCAGATAGCTCTCGACCTGGAAGTCGGCCTCGAAGCCGTAGGTCAGCTTCGAGCGGTCCTGCAGGCTGCGCCCGAACTTGCGATGGAGCGCCGCCTCCGAGAGATAGGTGATATGCGCCGCCATGCGCGCGACCGAGAGCCCGCGCGCGGGATTGCGGCCTTGCGTCAGATAGTCGCCGGCGCACCATTCGGGATCGGCCATGATCGCCTGGCGCCCGACCTCGTGGAAGGCGATGTTCTGGGCCGAATGGCGCGCGGCGCAGGCGATCGGCACCGCCGCGAAGACCCGCTCCGGATAGGTCGCGGCCCATTGCAAAACTTGCATGCCACCCATCGAACCGCCGGTGACGCAGAACAGCTTCTCGATGCCGAGATGGTCGATCAGCAGCTTCTGCGCGCGCACCATGTCGGCGATGGTGACGACCGGGAAATGCAGCCCATAGGGCTTGCCGGTGACGGGATCGGGGTCGCTCGGCCCCGTGGTCCCCATGCAGCCGCCCAGGACATTGGCGCAAAAGACGAAATAGCGATCGGTGTCGAGCGGCAGGCCCGGCCCCACCATGTTGCTCCACCAGCCGGATTTGCCGGTGATGGGGTGGGTGTCGGCCATGAACTGGTCCCCGGTCAGGGCGTGGCAGACCAGGATCGCGTTCGACTTGTCCTTGTTGAGCTGGCCATAGGTCCGGTAGGCCACCGTGAACGGCCCCAGGGCCACGCCGCAATCGAGCGGCATCGGCTGGCTCTGGCCGAACACCACGCGCTCGCCGGGAAGGCGAGCACGGACCTCGGGTGAATTGCGCGTCAGGCCGGCCATCGGGTTCGGGGAGCTCTCAGGGGAAGGGTCGAAGAGGGCAGGAAAACCAGCGGATTAGCTAGGGGTGCGCCCCTCGCACTGTCAACGTTTTCTTTGATTTTAAGACGCTGGCCGACTATCACTAACCCGCCTTTCCAAGAGCTGGATCCCAACGCATGGCCGACGCCCAACCCACCCTCGACGATCTGCGTCGTCAGATCGACGAGATCGATGTCACGCTGCAAGAACTGATCGTGCGCCGGGCTGAAGTGGTGACGCAAGTCGGCGCCCTCAAGAACCGCGTCAGCGGCGGCGCGCGCGTGGTTCATATGCGTCCCGCGCGCGAGGCGATCATCCTGCGCAAGCTGGTGGAGCGCCATCGCGGACCGCTGTCGAAGGCGACCCTGGTGCGCATGTGGTGCGAGCTGATGTCGGCCTCGCTCCGGCTCGAAGGCAGCTTCTCGGTGGCGGTCTGCATGCCCTCGGCCTCGGAAGCCGGCTACTGGGATCTGGCGCGCGATTATTTCGGCAGCATGACCCATCTCATTCCGCGCGAATCCGCGCGTCAGGCGCTGGGCGCCGTGTTCGACGGCGAGGCCTCGGTCGCGGTGCTGCCGATGCCGCAATCGACCGACAGCGACCATTGGTGGCGTCTCCTCCTCAGCCGCGACGCCAAGGCGCCGCGGATCGTGGTGCGGCTGCCCTTCGGGGCCCGCGGCTCGGAGCGCGGCGCGCCGGTCGAGGCGCTGGTGGTGGGGCCGATCGTGCCCGAGGCCTCGGGCCTCGATCGCAGCCTGGTCGCCGTCGAGACGGCGGCCGAGCTGTCGCGCAGTGCGCTTGCCGCCGCCTTCAAGGCCGAGGCGCTCGAGCCCAGCTTCCGCGTCTTCGGCGTCGGCCCGGCCGAGACCGGCGGCTATCTGCATCTGATCGAGGTTCCGGGCTTCCTCAGCCCTGACGACAACCGCCTGGCGCGCCTCGCACGCCGGCTGGGGCCGGCCTTGCAGCAGGTCTGGACGCTGGGCTGCTATGCCGAGCCCTTGAGCGATGCCGAGCTCGGGATCGCGGCCAGGCCCAAGGGAGGCCGTTGACCATGGCGATCACGCCGCGCCCCGGCATCATGTCGATCGCGCCCTATGTCGGCGGCGAATCGAACCTGCCGGGCCAGAACCGCATCATCAAGCTCGCCTCGAACGAATCGCCGCTGGGGCCCAGCCCGCGCGCGATCGAGGCCTATAGGGCGCTCGCGGGCGACCTCCACCGCTATCCCGATGGCGGCGCCGTCTCGCTGCGCGAGGCGATCGCGCGTCATCACGCGCTCGAGCCTTCGCGCATCGTCTGCGGCGCCGGCTCCGACGAGCTGATCGGCCTGCTGGTGCGCGCCTATGCCGGGCCCGGCGACGAGGTGCTCTATAGCCGCCACGGCTTCCTCATGTATCCGATCGCGGCGCAGAGCGTCGGCGCCACGCCGGTGACGGCGCCCGAGCGCAACCTCACGGCCGATGTCGACGCGCTGCTGGCGCGCGTGACGCCGCGCACCCGCATCCTGTTCCTGGCCAACCCGAACAACCCGACCGGCAGCTATCTGCCGAGCGCCGAGGTCAAGCGCCTGCGCGACCGGCTGGCGCCCGACGTGCTGCTGGCGCTGGACGCGGCCTATGCGGAATATGTGACGCGGCCCGATTACGATGCCGGCGCAAGCCTGGTCGAGAGCCACGACAATGTCGTGATGCTCCGCACCTTCTCGAAGATCTACGGCCTGGCCGCCTTGCGCATGGGCTGGGCCTACTGCCCGCCGGCGGTGGCCGATGTGCTCAATCGGGTGCGCGGGCCCTTCAATACGGGAGCCGCGGCCCAGGCCGCGGCCGTGGCAGCGCTTGAAGATCGCGCCCATACCGAGAAGGCGCGCGCGCATAACGACCGCTGGCTGCCCTGGTTCAGCCGCCAAGTCGAGGCGCTGGGGCTGATCCCCCATCCGAGCCTCTGCAATTTCATCCTGGTTCAATTTCCCGAGGCGACCGGCGGGGCCGAGAAGGCGCTGGCCTTCCTCAACGGCCGCGGCATCATTCCGCGCCGCATGGCGGGCTACGGCCTCCCCGATTATCTGCGATTCACCATCGGCACGGCCGAGGAGATGGAGGCGACCGTGGCGGCGTTGCGCGAATTCACCGGCCGGGAGCCGGAAACCGGAGGCTCGCGATGAGCGCCCAGACAAGCCCCCAGAAAAGCCCCCCCAAAAGCCCGTTGTTCGAGCGCGTGGCGCTGATCGGGCTCGGCCTGATCGGCTCCTCGCTGTCGCATGCGATCCGCCGCGGCGGCCTCGCCCGGCATATCTCGGGCCACGCCCGCTCGGAACGCACCCGCGCCAAGGCCGTCGAGCTGGGGCTGGTGGATTCGATCCACGCGGACCCGGCTTCCGCGGTGAAGGATGCCGATCTCGTCATCATCTGCTCGCCGGTCGGCACCTATGCCGAGATCGGTGCCGCCATCCGCGACAGCCTCGAGCCGGGGGCGATCCTCAGCGATGTCGGCTCGGTCAAGCAGGCGGTGATCCGCGATCTCGGGCCCAATGTCCCGGACGGCGTTCATTTCGTGCCCGGCCACCCGATCGCCGGCACCGAGCATTCCGGCCCGGAATCGGGTTTCGCCACCCTGTTCGACGGGCGCTGGTGCATCCTGACGCCGCCGCCCGGCACCGATGCCGCCGCCACCGACAAGATGGTCCGGTTCTGGCAGGCCTGTGGCAGCCAGGTCGAGGTCATGGAGGCCGGCCATCACGACAAGACGCTGGCCATCACCTCGCATCTGCCGCATCTGATCGCCTACACCATCGTCGGCACGGTCGCCGATCTCGAGGACGCGACCCAGAGCGAAGTCATCAAATTCTCGGCCTCGGGCTTCCGCGACTTCACCCGCATCGCGGCGTCCGACCCGGTGATGTGGCGCGACGTGTTCCTCAACAATCGCGACGCGGTGCTGGAGATGCTGGGCCGCTTCGCCGAGGATCTGACGGCGCTGCAGCGTGCGATTCGTTGGGGCGAAGGCGACAAGCTCGAGGCGCTCTTCACCCGCACGCGCGCGATCCGGCGCGGGATCATCGACGCCAAGCAGGCCTGAATCCGCCACTTCGTCGCCGAGGGAGGCGTCGCCCGCCAACCGGGTGAGGCATTCCGTCCTGTGCGCCCGCAGATTTTTTTCTTGCGCGGCCGGCAAATTTACTGGATATCCCCGAGCGAAGACGCCGCACGCACGTGCAACGGGCTCCCTGGCGGGCTCGGCAACGGCCGAAAGCGTCCTTTTTGGATCGATCGGTGCCTCGCGAGCGACGCGGGCACTGAGGCCCGAGAGGGAGCCGTCGAAGCTTTCCGGCCGGCGATGCGAGCAGAGCGCTCCTTCCGGACGGTATGATCGACACCGAGCGGAGGTGACCAGATGACGAAAAAATTTCCATTCAAGGGCCGCATCCTGATGCTGGGCTACGGCTCCGTGGGCCGCTGCACCCTGCCTTTGATCGACCGGCATTTCGACATGCCCCTGAGCCGCATGGCGATCGTCGAGGCCGACGACCGCAGCAAGGCGCTGGCACCCTATATCGCGCGCGGTCTCAACTACGAGACGACACCGATCGTGCATGGCAATCTGGACGCGATCCTTTCCAAATATCTGGGCAAGGGCGATCTGCTCATCAATCTGTCGGTCGAGGTCAGCTCGATCGAGCTGATGAACTGGTGCCACGCGCATGGCGTCCTCTATATCGACACCTGCATCGAGCCCTGGGCCGGATATTACGATAATGTGTCGCTCCCGGCGCATGAGCGCTCGAACTATTTCCTGCGCTACACCGCCCTCGAGAATGCGAAGAAGTGGCCGAAGGGCTCGTCCTCGGCGCTGCTGACCCATGGCGCCAATCCGGGCCTGGTCTCGCATTTCCTCAAGCAGGCGCTGCTCGACCTTGCCAAGAAGCTCGGCCTCTCGGTCGCCAAGCCGACCTCCAAGGCGGAATGGGCGCAGTTGATGATGAAGACCGGCACCAAGGTCGTGCATGTCGCCGAGCATGACACCCAGATCTCGAACGACCCGAAGAAGCCGGGCGAGTTCGTGAACACCTGGAGCGTGCCGGGCTTCGTCGGCGAAGGCCTGCAGCCCGCGGAGCTGGGCTGGGGCACGCATGAGAAGGGCCTGCCGGCGGACGGCCATGAGCATCCGATCGGCCCGAAATGCGCGATCTATCTGGGCCAGCCCGGTTGCGTGACGCAGGTGCGCTCCTGGACGCCGATCGGCGGCCCGCTGATCGGCTTCCTCATCACCCATGGCGAATCCATCAGCACCTCGGACTATTACACGGTGTGGGACAACGGCAAGCCGGTCTTCCGCCCGACCTGTCACTACTCCTATCACTGCTGCAACGACGCGGTGCTGTCGGTGCGCGAGCTGCAGATGAACGGGTTCCACATCCAGGACAAGCACCGCATCCTCGGTCCCGAGATCACCCAGGGCATCGACGAGCTGGGCGTGCTGCTGATGGGCGATTACGGCGCCTACTGGTATGGCTCGCAGCTCGGGATCGACGAAGCGCGCCAGCTGATGGGACCTGAGTTCAACGCCACCTCGATCCAGGTGGCCGCCCCGGTCCTCGCCGGCTGCATGTACATGATTGAAAATCCGACGCTCGGCCTGCTGGAGCCCGAGGATATCGACCACGACTATGTGCTCGACATCTGCCGTCCCTATCTGGGGCCGGTGGTCGGCGTCCATAGCGACTGGAACCCGCTCCGGGGCCGCGACCGACTCTACAAGGAGCCCCAGCTCGACTTGACCGATCCCTGGCAGTTCCAGAATTTCCGGGTGAGTTGACGCACTCAATACTGTTCCCTCCCCCTTGCGGGGGAGGGGATCAGAACAGCGCCCTTCCGTTCTCCCCGTCTAATTCTGCTCCTTCTCCGCCAGCCGTTCGTTCTTCGTGAGCTGCTCGGGCTTGGGCAGCGTCGCGTAGATCAGGCGGTAGGCGTCGAGCGTGCCGGTGGTGTAGTCGGCGGCGCGATCGCGGGGGACGGGGCTGTTCTCGTGCGGCAGCGTGCCATAGGCCTGCGTCAGCGCCACGCGGAAGGCCTCGATCTGCTGCCAGCCGTCGTAATTCTGCAGCGCCTTCGCCTGCTTCTTGCGCCAGATCGCGGCGGCGGCCACCACATGGACCGTGGCGTAGGAAGTGCCGTCGCCATAGCCCCAGCCATAGATCGGATTCTTGACAGTCTTGCCCTTGCTGTTGGTGAGCGTGCTGTCGGCGCGGAAGATCGGATCGGCCGGCCCCCAGACATCGACCCGGTCGCGGCCGGCATTGTAGTGGTTGTAGATGCGGATCGCGGACTCCGACGATTTGAGTCCGCCCACGCCGATCGCGCGATCATATTTGCCGGGGTAGGTCACGCTGTCGGTGTATTGGCCGGCGGCGGCGATCACCATCACCCCCGCCTCATAGGCGCGATCGATCGCGGCCCCCAGCTCCGGTCCCGGAAACACCGGCCCGCCCAGCGAGATGCTGATCAGGTTGCAATGACGGATCTCGACCGCGTGGCTCACGGCCGCCGCGAGATTGACCCAGATGCTGCGATTGAACATCTGCGGCTCGAGCACGACATCCTCGACCACGCGGTAGGGCACGACCGGAACGCCGGGCGCCATGCCCGAGAAAGACGATTTCACGCCGTCGACCGTGATGGTCTGCGCCGGCGCGCAAAGCACGCTCGAGGTGCGCGTGCCATGGCCCGGCGTGCGGATGAGCCCGGTCCCTTTCAGCGGATCCATCGGCGGCTTGCTGGGCTCGAGATAATTCACGCCCTCATTCACCAGCAGCGGCACCTTGCCCTTGCTCCAGTCGCCGAAGGCCGGGTGCTCGGTGTAGCCGGTGTCGAGATGGGCGACCTTGACGTCGCCCCAATCGACGCCGGTGGGGCCGCTGATGGCCCTGAGGGCGGCGTCCAGGCGCGGCAAGGTGCTGTTCCAGGTGCGTGGATTCATGTCGTTCCCCTTCCATGACCGATCCACGGGCCTGGGCCGCCCCGTGAGGAAGCGCGGAATCCCCGCGCTCCTAGGACAAAATTCTAGTCGCCGTTCGCGACGGCGTCATGAATCTTGTGAGCAGCGAGGAGAAGGCGCTGTCGAGGCCTAGCGGACCACCGGCGCCAGCTTGGCGAGCTTGAGAGGCCCGCTGCGGAGCTCGCCATCCTGGGCGGTCAAGGGCAGCTTCACGCGGCCTTGGCCATCGGAAAGCAGTGCCAGGCCCAGCGCCGCGAGCTGGGCGTCGTTGGGCTTCATCAGCCCGGCATCAGCCAGCGCCTGCAAGGTTTCGATCGTGCCCTGAACCGAGGTGTTGGCCGCCGCCAGGGGACGCAGCTGATCGTCGAGCGCAAAGGTGCCACTGCCGGTGAGCCGGAGCGGCCCCCAGGCGAGGCCCACGAGATCGAGATCGACGGCGCCGCCGGCATCGCGCCAGGCGGCGAGCGAGGCCGCATCGAATCCACGCGGCAGCGGTCCCTCGAGCCGTCCCGAGGTTGCGAGATGATCGAGCTTGGGCCCCAGCGCCAGGCGCGGATCGGGCGGCATCGTGACGTTCTCGGCGCCGAGATCGAAAGCGAGGCTGGCGGCGATCGCGGCGGCCGGATCCGGTGCAGGCTGGCTCACGGTTGCGTAGAGGCTCTCGATCGTCGCGGCCGGTTTGTCCGGCTCCTGCGCGCTGATGCCGCCGGCGGTCAGCCTGAAGCGATCGAGCCGTCCATCCGTCGCAAGCGACAGCAGGCCCTCGGCCGTCTTGGCTTCAACCTCATAGTGGTGACCCCGCGCCTGGACCTGATGCGCGCCCGGCATGGCGAAGGCGATGTCCAAGGGCGACCAGGCGGGCGCATCGATCGCGAGATCGGGACCGGACCAGCTCCAGGAGCCGTCGCCCGCCGCCGCAGTCGGCGCCGCGATCCGGGTCCTCAAGCGGAAAGGAAAGCCGCCGATGGGATCGCGCTGCGCCTCGATCTTGTAGCCCTCGGCGCGGCGGGCCGCGATCCAGAGATCGATCGAGGTCGCGAAACGACCGGCGGCTTCATGCCACCAGAGCGCCCAGCCGCCGGCGAGTCCGGCCAGAACGAGAACGGCGATGAGGGCGGCGATCCAGGATTTCCGGGTCATGGGCAGGAGATGTAGCAGATTGGGGGCGGCCAAGCGCGCTTGCCGGCGCAGGCGCGGTCGCTATGATGGACGCGGACCCCAAGATTTTTCAGTCCCTTGATCTCCCCTTCCATCTTTCCCTGCCGGTCATGAGCGCTCCTGCCGCCGATTCCGCGGCCTCTCCGATCGCGCGGCTGCTGCAGGCAGCGGTGCCGGCTGTCTTCGTTGTCATGTGGGCCTCGGGCTTCGCCGGCGCGCGGCTGGGCCTGCCTTATGCCCCGCCCCTCACGCTGCTGTTCCTGCGCTTCGCGATCGTGGTCGCGGTGGTGCTGCCGATCAGCCTCGTCACCCGCGCACCCTGGCCGCGAGGCTGGCGCCTGCGCGGCCATGTGGCGGTGGTGGGACTGCTGATGCATTCGGCCTATCTCGGCGGCGTCTATTGCGCCATCGCCGCGGGCGTGCCCTCGGGCATCAGCGCCCTCATCGTCGGGCTGCAGCCCCTGCTGACCGCGGCCGTGGTCGGTCCCTTTCTCGGCGAGCGGGTGACGAAGCTGCAATGGCTCGGCCTCGCGATCGGACTCGCCGGCGTCGCGCTGGTGCTGCTCGACAAGCTCCATTTCGACCACGCGCAGAGCTGGGGCGTGGTCCTCGCCTTCGGCGGGCTGTTGAGCGTCACAGCAGCGACGCTCTATCAGAAACGGTTCTGCAGCCATGTCGATCTCCGGACCGGGGCCGTGATCCAATATAGCGCCGCGAGCCTGGTGCTGTTGCCGCTGGCCCTGGCACTGGGCTGGGGCCCGATCGAATGGACCGGCGAGCTGATCTTCGCCATGGCCTGGCTGGTGCTGGTGCTGTCGCTGGGGGCTGTCTCGATCTTCTATCTGCTGATCCGCAAAGGGGCCGCGTCGCGCGTGACCAGCCTGTTCTACCTGACGCCGCCGGTGGCGGCACTTCTGGGCTGGATCATCTTCGGCGAACGTCTGGGGCCGGTCGCTCTCTTCGGCATGGCGCTCACAGCCTGCGGCGTGGCGCTCGTCATGCGCCGTTCCGTGCGCTGGCGCTGGGGCCGATCATGAGCGAAGCCCCGCTGATCGAAAGCCGCCGCCTGACGGCACCGCCCGAGGGAGACTTCTGGGTGTTCGGCTATGGCTCGCTGATGTGGAAGCCGGAATTTCCTTATGTGAAAGCGGAAGCCGCCTTGTTGCGCGGCTGGCACCGCGCCTTCTGCGTCTGGTCGGTGCATTACCGCGGCACGGTGGAGAAGCCGGGACTGGTGCTGGGGCTGGATCGCGGCGGCGCCTGCCGCGGCCGCGCCTTCCTGGTGGCGCCGAAGGACAAAGCCGAGGTCGCGAACTATCTCCATGAGCGCGAGATGGTGACCGGCGTCTATGAGCCGCGCTATGTCACGGTCGAGCTCGCCTCGGGCGAGAAGACGCGCGCCGCCACCTTCCTCGCCGATCCGCATCATTCGCAATATGCCGGCAAGCTCGAGCCCGCGACGCTCATCCGCATCATCCGCGAAGGCCATGGCAACGCCGGCAGCAATCTCGATTATCTGCGCAACACCGTGCGCCATCTGGACCAGCTCGGCATCGCCGACGGCCCGCTGCATCGCCTGCTGCTGGATGCCGAACCCGATGCGCCGCAGAAGAAGGCGAAGCGCTGACCGGCGTCGCCTAGGGCGCCTGGTTGCCGACGCCGCGCGCAAAGGTGAAGAGCGTCTCGGCGAAATGGGCGAGGCTGGAGAGATCGCCGAGCCACAGGAACAGGATCAGTACCATCAGCCCGCCCAGGAGCCAGACATACCAGGGGCGCTGGCTCTGGACCTTGGTGCCGCAATAGGGGCACTCGTCGACGGTCCGGCTGATGCGTTGGCCGCAATGCGGGCAGGGGCGCCCCATGATCCGGCGCCCCTTTCGCCTCAGCTACACTTCGAATAGCCGCAGGAGGTGCAGAGGTCGCAGCCTTCCTGGCGGATCAGCGAGGGCTGGCTGCATTTGGGGCAGCGCGGCAAGAGGCTGTGGCGCTCGGGATCCGAGGCACCCTGTGTGTTGCCGGCCGGCAGATTGACCACCTTGCGCTGGCTCTCGAGCGTCAGGCCCGGCGTCTGGTGGCCGGCGATGAAGCCGATCTCGATCATATGGCGCTCGATGACGTCGCCCAGCGCCGCCAGGAGCGAGGGCACATATTTGCCGTCCATCCAGCTGCCGCCGCGCGGATCGAACACGGCCTTGAGCTCCTCGACCACGAAGGAGACGTCGCCGCCGCGCCGGAACACCGCGCTGATCATGCGCGTGAGGGCGACGGTCCAGGCGTAATGCTCCATGTTCTTCGAGTTGATGAAGACCTCGAAGGGCCGGCGCCTGCCGTCCTGGATCACGTCGTTGATGGTGATATAGAGCGCGTGATCGCTCTCGGGCCAGCGCAGCTTGTAGGTCTGGCCGGGCAGGGCTTCGGGCCGGTCGAGCGGGCGCGTCATATAGACGACGCCGCCGGCCTCGAACGGATCCTTGGGCCGGGGCTGCGGGACGGTCAGCGGCAGCTCGGCCTGCGCCTTGTTCTCGGCGGGCCTGGTCTCGAGCACGGCGCCGGTGATGTCGTTGGGCCGGTAGGTGGTGCAGCCCTTGCAGCCCAGCTCGTAGGCCTGGGCATAGACATCCTTGAAGGCCTCGAAGGAGAGATCAACCGGCACGTTGATCGTCTTCGAGATCGAGCTGTCGACATATTTCTGCACCGCGGCCTGCATGACCACATGGTCGCCGGGCGTCAGCGTCTGGGCGTCGACGAAATAATCGGGCAACGACGCATGATCGCCCTTGAGCCGGCGGAACAGCCGGTAGGCGTAGTCCGTCACCTCTTCCTGCGAGCGCGAGCCGTCCGGCATCAGCACATTGCGGGTGTATTTGAAGCTGAAGACCGGCTCCAGCCCCGAGGACACATTGTTGGCGAAGAGCGAGATCGTGCCGGTCGGCGCGATCGAGGTCAGGAGCGAGTTGCGGATGCCATGCCGGGCGATCGCCTCCTGCACATCCTGGTCCAGCTCGCGCACGGTTTCACCCGCGAGATAGGCGCCGGCGTCGAACAGCGGGAAGGGCCCTTTCTCGGCGGCAAGCTCGGTCGAGGCGAGATAGGCAGAGCGCTGGATCGCCTTCATCCACTGCTCGGTCAGCGCCACCGCCGGGCCCGAGCCGTAGCGCGCGCGCA